>JAGVJV010000042.1 GCA_020050965.1 Parachlamydiales bacterium | reverse complement strand
TCATCAGTTCGAAGAGCTCTTCAGAGAGGTCATCGGACACTTCTGTCCAGATACTGACCACTTTGGAGTGGCGCTCACCGTCTGTGATGATTCCGTCCTCGTACTGCTTTTTCACCACGTTAATGCGCTTATGGGCATCATCGAGTACTTTTTGCTTGGTCTCAGGAATACGTACGTCGCAAATTCCGATCGAAAGAGACGATTTAGTCGCCTCAGAGAATCCGAGGTTTTTCAGATCATCCAAGAATTTAACGGTCGCCTCTAGCCCGACGTTTTTGTAGGTGTCGAGCACCAGCTGGCTCATCTTCTTCTTACGCAGGGCGTAGTTTTGGAAGCCGAGCTGCTTGGGAACGATCGTGTTAAAAATCACGCGGCCAGGGGTAGTCTCAATGATTCCCTCTGGAAGTTTGACCTTAATTTTTTCGTGGATATGAATTCCCCGTCCCAGATCATCTCGTCTATTGCCTTCAGTGATTTCGCTGTCGACATTATAGCTGCCCGACGCCTGCATGGCGAGGAGCACCTCTTCAGGGCTAGAGAATGTCTTGATTTTCTTTCCGTGCTGCTCAGGATGGTGAATCGGATCGTGCATCAGGTAATACAGACCCAAAATCATATCCTGCGATGGGACAGCAGATGGTTTGCCAGATGAAGGTAAGAAGATGTTATCCGGTGCCATCATCAGCAATTTAGCTTCAAGCTGCGCCTCGATTGAGAGTGGCACGTGGACCGCCATTTGGTCTCCGTCGAAGTCGGCGTTAAACGCAGAACAGACGAGCGGATGGATACGGATCGCTTTTCCTTCAATCAGAACTGGTTCAAACGCTTGAATACCGAGCCTATGGAGCGTCGGTGCGCGGTTAAGCAGTACAGGGTGCCCTTTAATGATCTCTTCGAGCACATCCCACACTTCAGTTGCCTGACGTTGGATCATTTTCTTCGCGGAACGGATCGTATAGACGTAGCCAAGGTCTTTCAGCCTCTTGACGATGAAGGGCTCGAATAGCTCGAGGGCCATCTTCTTCGGCAATCCGCACTGATTGAACTTCAGCTCAGGACCGACGATAATCACGCTACGGCCAGAGTAGTCAACCCGTTTACCGAGCAGGTTCTGACGGAAGCGTCCAGTTTTTCCTTTAAGCATCTCAGAGAGCGCTTTTAGAGGACGGTTACCTGCGCCCATGACAGGATGGCCGTGACGACCATTGTCGAAGAGGGCGTCGACAGCTTCTTGGAGCATCCTTTTTTCGTTGCGGATGATCACGTCAGGTGTCTTTAGGCGCAAAATCGATTTTAGACGGTTATTGCGGTTGATGACACGTCGATAGAGGTCATTGAGGTCCGATGTGGCAAAACGGCCCCCATCGAGAGGGACGAGTGGGCGCAAATCGGGCGGGATGACCGGGACGCAAGACATCACCATCCAGTCGGGACGGTTAGGTGAACCAGCAAAGCTCTCGATAATTTTGAGCCTTTTTGCCAGTTTCATCCGGGCTTGCATGGACTTGGTCTTACGCAATTTTTCTTTTAGCTCGACGACGAGCAGGTTGAGGTCTTCTTTTTCGAGAAGCTCTGCAATTGCCTCTCCGCCCATTGATGCTTTAAAGCTCTCTGGGCCCCATTTTTCTTGGGCTTCACGGTATTCCGTGTCGTTGAGCAGCTGCTTGGGCTGAAGTGTCGTTTGACCTGGATCGGTCACTACATATTCTTCGTAGTAGATGACCCGCTCGAGTTCGTTGGCAGACATCCCGAGGATGTTTCCAATGCGAGAGGGCATCGATTTAAAGAACCAAATGTGGACAACAGGGACAGCCAATTCGATGTGGGCCATTCTTTCGCGGCGCACCTTGGAAAGGGTCACTTCAACGCCGCAGCGGTCGCAGACGATTCCTTTGTGCTTAATTTTCTTGTACTTTCCGCAAGCACATTCCCAGTCGCGCATCGGACCAAAGATCTTCTCGCAGAATAGTCCCCCTTTTTCAGGCTTGAATGTGCGGTAATTGATCGTCTCGGGTTTCTTAATCTCCCCTCTCGACCAATTATTCCTAATCACATCATCCGAGGCGATCTGAATAAGTAACTTGTCAAAAGATTCTGGTTTCTCCTGATCAATCATCTAAATTATTCTCCTGAGTTGACGCTTTCTGGGCGCACATCGAGACACAATCCCTGCATCTCTTTTACTAATACGTTGAAGGACTCTGGCGTGCCGGAATTGAGAGTATTCTCTCCTTTCACAATCGATTCATAGATGCGAGTGCGTCCAGCGACATCGTCCGATTTAACAGTTAACATCTCTTGTAAGAGATGAGCAGCGCCATACGCTTCAAGGGCCCACACTTCCATCTCCCCGAAACGCTGACCACCATTCTGGGCTTTACCGCCGAGAGGCTGTTGCGTGACGAGTGAGTAAGGTCCGATCGAACGGGCGTGGATCTTATCAGCGACTAAGTGGCCGAGTTTCAGCATGTAGATGTAGCCGACGACAACCCGGTTATCAAAACGCTCCCCTGTTCTTCCATCGAACAGATGCATTTTACCATCGGTTGTCAGGTGCTGATCACCCATCATCTTCCAGATCTGATCCTCTGGGAACCCTTCGAATACAGGGGTTTTTACGAATATCCCCGCCTTTCTAGCTGCATAGCCAAGGTGGGTCTCGAGCAACTGCCCCATGTTCATACGAGAAGGTACCCCGAGAGGGTTGAGGATGATCTCGATTGTATCGCCGTTAGACAGGTAAGGCATATCGGCTTCTGGGACAATCTGGGATACAACCCCTTTATTCCCGTGGCGACCGGCCATCTTATCCCCGACTTCCAGTTTTCGCTTGGTAGCCACATAGACCTTGACTTGGCGGATGACGCCTGGGTCAAGTTCTGTATCCCCTTTGCGAGTGAAATCGATATCAGCCTTATGCAAGGTTTCGAGTGCCTGCATTTCCCGATCATATTCGCGTAAAATCTCTTTGAGGGCATTGAATGTCTCACATTGAGTCATCAACAGATCTTCTGCTTTTTCATTTTCAAGGGCTTCAAGCATCTCTTGGGTAACTATTTCCCCTTCCTTAATGATCACATCACCGGACTTACGGTGCATGATCGCGCCAGGGGCAGGTTCACCCAGAAGCAGAGCTCCAAGTTTTTCGTGGAACTGAATGAGGATCTCAGCCTCTTTGTTCTTGTAATCGACATGGATGTCCTTAATGCGGACAGCTTCTTCGACTAGCTCATCATCAGTTTTAGAGAGACGATCCCGTCTGCTAAAGACCTTCACATCCATCACGATCCCCTCGGTTCCTGTTGGAACAGTCAAGGAGGCGTCTTTTACATCGGCAGCTTTTTCGCCGAAGATCGCTCTGAGGAGACGCTCTTCTGGAGCGAGTTCAGTTTCCGATTTCGGAGTGATCTTCCCGACAAGGATATCGCCCGGTTTTACTTGGGCACCGATCCGGATGATTCCATCTTCACCTAAATTGGCTAGAGCCTCTTCAGAGACGTTCGGAATATCGCGTGTGATCTCTTCTTTTCCAAGTTTGGTATCGCGAGCAGTCACCTCAAATTCCTCGAGATAGATCGAAGTAAAGGTATCTTGCTTGGTCAACTTCTCAGAGATGATGATCGCATCTTCGTAGTTATAACCGCACCAGGGCATGAAGGCCACCAGGACGTTTTTGCCCAGAGCCGCTTCCCCTTTATCAGTTGCAGGACCATCGGCAATCACATCGCCGAGTTTCACCTTATCACCCACATTGCAGAGCGGTGTCTGGTTGATGTTTGTCCCAGCGTTGGATTTCATGAATTTCTTCAGTTCATAGATCCGTTTTTGTGTCGGGTTATCTTTAGCTGAAATCACAATCTTATGGCCATCGACGTACTCGACCTTACCGTCTTCAGCCGCAATCACGACAGCGCCAGAGTCGCGCGCTGCACGAAGCTCAAGACCAGTTCCGACAATCGGAGCATCGGGTCTGAGGAGTGGTACCCCTTGGCGTTGCATGTTCGATCCCATCAGAGCGCGGTTCGCGTCATCGTGCTCAAGGAATGGAATCAATCCAGCGACGATCGAAACAAGCTGCTTCGAAGAGACGTCCATGTGCGTCACTTTCTCTGTCTCAATTTTTAGCGAGTCGCCATTGAGACGTGCCCAGCAGGTCGGTTCGACAAACATATTGAGTTTATCGAGAGGAGCTGATGCCTGAGCG
>JAGVJV010000145.1 GCA_020050965.1 Parachlamydiales bacterium | reverse complement strand
GCATCAAATTGAGCAATGGGGATCTGGTCTGCGACGAATTCAAGAAGCATGCTTAAGTCATGGGATTCGACCTCCTCTTATTGAAGAGCTCAATAATCAATTCAGACTGACTCTTTTTTCTAAACGTGTGGAAGCAATACGCCTGCCTCCTTGGGGACAACAACTCCTCGAGCATCTTAAGAAAGAAAAGGAAATAAGTGCCAAAGCTGTTATGAAGCTTTGGAAAGTATCTGCTAGGACCACTAGATCACGCCTAAAGCAACTCCAAGATCAGGGCATAATTGTGCGAATAGGGACATCAGAAAATGATCCCAGCGCATACTATATACCAGCAAAAAGTATATTATAGTATTTATAACCATCTGATTATGAATATGTTACTTCAACTCTGCAATTTTTGACTGCATAGCTTTGCACAGTATTTTGCACAGCCCCACCATTCGATAATAAGTCTTATGTTAAAAAGAATTAATTTTTTTGGAAGACTCAGTTATAAGTAAAATATGAGCGAGAAATATGATGTCATCGTCGTAGGGAGTGGCCCAGGCGGCTATGTGGCAGCCATCCGGTGTGCGCAATTAGGTCTGAAAACCGCCTGCGTCGAAAAGGGAGAGCTTGGAGGAACATGCCTCAATATCGGCTGTATCCCATCAAAAGCCCTGCTCCATTCCTCAGAGCTCTACTACCAAGTCGAGCACCATTTTCCCGAGCATGGAGTCCAAGCCGGGCATCTCTCCTTTGATTTCGACAAGATGATGGAGAGGAAAAGGGTAGTGGTCAAAGGATTCACCCAAGGGGTGGGCACTCTCTTTCAAAAGAACAAAGTGACCCATCTCAAAGGTACCGGTGTCCTAAAATCGGCCAATACCGTTTCTGTAGATGGGGCAGAATTTCAAGCCAGCTCGATCATTCTGGCAACTGGCTCCGAGCCGATCCGCCTCCCTTTCTTGTCCATCGACGAAAAGCGAGTAGTCACTTCAACCGGTGCGCTAGCCCTCGAAAGCGTCCCCCAAAAGATGATCGTAATCGGTGCAGGCGCAATCGGAGTAGAACTGGGCTCTGTTTATAGCAGGCTTGGATCCCAAGTGACCTTTATCGAATTCCTCCCTCGCATCTGCGCCACCATGGATGAGGCCATTTCCAGAGCCTTCCAACAGGTTTTAGAAAAGCAGGGAATGAGCTTCCATCTCTCCTCCAAAGTGACCGCCGCCGATACGACATCCCAAATGATCAAGCTCACGGTAGAAAAAGAAGGGGAGAAGAGCCAATTTGAGGCCAATGTAGTCCTCTGCGCAATCGGCCGCCGCCCCTATTCCACCAACCTCGGCCTTGAGAATGTCGGGATTAGTTTAAATGAGAGAGGCTTTGTTCCCATTAACGGCCGCTTCCAAACCAACGTGCCAAACATCTACGCGATTGGAGATATCGTCGAAGGGCCTATGCTTGCCCATAAAGCCATGGAAGAGGGTGTGGCTGTAGCCGAGCTGATTGCCGGCAAACAGCCCGAAATCGACTACATAGCGATTCCCAACGTCGTCTATACCGATCCTGAAGTGGCGGCAGTTGGCCTGACCGAAGCAGAGGCTAAGAACTTTGGGCTGACTGTGAAAACTGGAAGCTTCCCCTTTAGAATCAATTCTAGGGCCAAATGCACAGGCGAAATCGAAGGGATGGTCAAGATCGTCGCCGACGGGGCCTCGGATCGCATTTTAGGGATGCATATCCTCGGAGCCCACGCCTCAGAAATCATCGCCGAAGGGGTCGTAGCCATTGAGAATAAAATGACAGCTTTGGAATTGGGGAATACCGTTCATGCCCACCCAACTTTCACAGAGGCGGTCAAAGAGGCAGCTCTGGCAGTCCATGGAAGGCCTATACATAGATGAGGAAGTGGCGCAATAGGGCCTATTGCGCCAGATAAAAAATTAATAGGATTGGGACTTACCGCACCCGCACGAGCTTTTCGCATTCGGGTTGGAGATCTTAAAGCCTGCGCTATTGAGGCCTTCCACATAATCGATTTCAGAGCCAATTAGACGGCTTACAGCCCCTTGATTGACGTGGATATCGATCCCATGGGAATTGAAGATAGCATCATCCTCTTTAGCTTGCTTAGAGAAGTCGAGCACATATTCAAAACCGCTGCATCCAGCTGCCTTGTCACCAAAGCGCAGACCCCAGCCTGTTTTGCCCTCTTCATCTAGAATCTCTTTGAATTTTTCGGCTGCCCGTTTGGTGAGGTTAATTGCCTGGAGATCGACCTTTTCATCCAAGATGGCATTGAGCGCAGCGACCAGTTCATCGATTTCATCCTCAGAATAGCCATGACCGAGCATGCCTGCCTCGAGAGTCTCCCAGGTAGCAGCCTGACAGCCAACGCAATGGAGCCCACTATTAGTGATTTCCTGCGCAAGTTTTTGAGCCTTTTGGGGGAACTTAGAGAAAATGTCCTCAATGGTCATCTCTCGTGAAATTTTCTCATCTTGCTTAGTCATAATAACTTACCTCAGAATTTAATTTTAACGCAGCCGCCCTTAATTTTGCATTG
>JAGVJV010000247.1 GCA_020050965.1 Parachlamydiales bacterium | reverse complement strand
GGCCTGCATTTATGAGATTACCTGCATTTGCGCCGGGTGCTCCTATGATGGCGTCATGTATCCCATCGCCGTTTACATCAACAAGTCGGCTTACTGATTTTCCCGTTTCTGCATTTGCATTTTCCCCGTTAATGATAACACCAGTTTGGCCATTGAGCGTTGAAACATCGAATGACCTGCTCCATTTATTTTTGCTACCAAAAATTAAAAAGGCCCATCCAGCTGGGTTAAGCTCATTGGATCCATCTCCTATGATTATATCATCAATACCATCGCCATTCATGTCACCTGAACCACTGACAGATGGAGGAGTTAAAATAGTGCCACCTCATGGATTATTATCGTGATAAATGACAAAGCCATTGGTCCCATTGATTTTCGCAAGTGAAAAAGGGCTGTTCCATTTTCCTTTTTGGCCAAAAACAACATATGAGAATATTGGAGTAGATGGAGTAAGCTCACCATCTGATGATACAATCAAATCGCCGATGCCATCCCCATTAATGTCCCCTGCACTACTGACCGATTCTGCAATAATTACTGCATTTAATGACTCTACAGAGCCGTCAATGATGATGCCCTCATATCCATTGGCCCCATGTAGATCTGCTAGTGAGATCGGACTGGTCCATTGGTTCTTTGGATTAATTACATAATTACGTCCACCATTCACACCATCGAAACCTGGATAAAAGGGTGATCCCACAATTAAACCTGAAGAATTGTCACCATTAACATTGTCGATTCGATTAACCGATTGTCCAGCAAATGTACTAACTGTCCCTTGCTCACCATTAAAGATTATCCCATTTTTGCCATCTAAACTATTGACATCTACAGCAGGCGGAAATTGGCCGGGTGTTTCATTAGGTTGCCTTTTGGGCATTCGGAGAGTTTTTAAAAGAAGCGCTGCATCTCTATTGGATACCTCAAGTAGATTTCTATCCAATAGATCCATGAAATCCTCTAGTCGTGTGTAACTAGTCACACAATTACAATATAATCGGATGACTTTGCCAATAGGCGTTCGGTTGTCTGTCCAATCTTTCCAGCTTTCATTTGAAAATAAGCGGCGGAAATACCCCTTCTGTTTAAAGAGAGAATCGCGAATTGGCAGAATCCCCTCTTTGCCGACGACTTTTATCAGTTCTTGCAATGCCCCTAGTTCAGGAGCCTCTGTTTGTTTGAAAAACCTTTGCGAGATTTCTTGGACAAACTCGGTTGTTCTTAAATTAATATGCTGATCAGTGGATATTGGAGGAGGGGAAAAGCTCTGTTTGACCGAGCTAAGAGCACAAATATTGGCCAGTGATTGTTGGGCTTGATAGCCTGCAAATGCATTTGGAATTGTTGCAAGTCCCATAAAATTACCCCTCTAGCTCTCAAGAAATTTAAATGGGCATAATAATAGGACGATGCCCTTTGCGGAGTCAAGATTAAAGTTTAAAAACCTGTTAATCCCCTAGAAGTTGACCAATAAAATGAATGACTGATTCCATAATTTTCTCTCTCCAAGGAAATAGGTTATTTAGTGCGAGTGCTCTTTTAGAGTTCTGGGCCAATCTTTTTGAGCTTCTTCGAGTGTAAGGTCCTGCTTGACCCGGACTCTATGATCTGCGATATGCTTTCTGAGGATCTCTACGTCTTTTTTTATATTGCCCGCATTGCGTTCATCGACTGCTCTTTTCTGCTTAGCATCTGCCTTGTCAGGATATTTTTCAGGGGAAGTAGTCTTGTATTCTTCTCCTTTTCTTGAGGGGATCGCGTGTGTTGCAATGATCCCTAGATCCCTGAGCTGCTTTTGCATTTCTGTTTTAAGCTCATCTCCAAAGTCCTTTAGGAATACGCTCTTCTGAATACCCTCGGCCATATATTCGGTCCCAGGACCATATTTTCCTTTCTCATCTGGAAGCATTTCGGCAAATTTAATCGCTTCTCTAACGAATAAATCGGTTATCCCTTCTCTTTTCATTTTGAGTTTTTCACTAGCGCAATAACTCTTATAACTTTCACGATCCAGTATAGCGCATAAAGCCACCTCTCGCGCATAGTTAATTTGCCCTTCAGAGAGCGCCCTTTTCTGCCCTAGGGAACTGATGTCTTTAAATCTATCAAATACACTCGCGTTTTGTTTCCACTCTGCTTCCACATGCCCCAGAATTTCCCTTTCGACCTCATTCTGCAAAGTAGTTACCATTCGTACCGATTCAGCATACGAACGGACACCTCCAACCGGATAAACCATCAAAACTTTGCTTAATGCATAAATATCAAGCCTTTTCAGTTTTTCTTGAAACTCCATCAATTTTTGTTTTTCATTTTGTAATTTCCTGCCCACTTGTGGCCCATGTCCTGGAAATTCAAGCTCCTGGGTTTTTGTTTGAATAGCGGCATCGAGTTTTGCAGCCCATTGAGTATAAAAAAACTCAACGAAGAGAAACCGTCTAGTGATGGTATCTCTAATTAATGCTGTTTGTTCTGACTCATTGTAAGGAATTTTTGCCAGAGCTATCGGTAGTAAATTGTCAATAGCATGCTTAAAATCATGAGAAAGCCTCTGCAAAGACTTATCATACATATTTTTAACTAATGGTTGTAGTCCACTTTCATTGCGCTGTGAATGGGCAACATATGCCTTAGGATCTTGCGATGTACAAGCTGGCCAGCTTTTTCGTAAATGGATCAGAGCTTCCCTAAGCGCCGACTCTTGTACTTCTGCGCCTTCTTCAATAGCCCAAAGATCAATGACTTCTCTGATCTTCTTAGTCGGATTCGTATAGGTAATACACCATGTGGAGGAGTGAGTTTGAAAATCTTTAATATCCTCAAGATGCTCCGGCTTGAATTTTCCTTTTATTACTTCACATACGAGAAGTATTGGGCGTAGAGCATTGTAAGCAGCGAGTGCTGTTTCATTAGTTTTTGATTCTACATTCAAGGGACCTTCAGTACATACACCCTTAGGTCTGTGAGCTTTTAGACTTCTCATTGGATCAGTAATAAATGCAAGATATTCTTGGGCTTTCTCAAAATTTGGATCAAGTGCTAAAGCTATTTTAACGGCTGCTGTAGCCTCTTCTTGCAACCCCAGCTCATAAAAAGTTTTTCCTATATGAAAATGGTCTTGAGCTTTTTCCATTTGAATTTCATCGGGCCTTTCTTCCCTTGGGGGTGCGCTTGGCATTGGTTTTGAGGGTGGCGATGGTGCAATATCCTCAGATGTTTGCCTCAACGGAGACAGTCGGGGTGAGGATTTTGGATTACTCTTTGGAGTAGTAATAAAATCGAGAAAGTCGAGTGCTTTTTCGAAATTGGGATTGATCTCTAAAGCTTTTAATATTGCTGCAACGCTCTCTTCCTGAAAACCTTGATCGAATAAGTCTCTTCCCCTTTGTAAATGAGCTTGTGCATCCATGAGAACTTCGTTAGGCCGTTCTTCTTTTTGAGGTGAGCTTTCTTTGGGTTCAGAAGGAGGAGGAAGCCGGGCAATACATGCAGCTAAATTTCTTAAATCATAGGACGGTTGGTAGCTCTGAATAGGGACCCGGCATTCAGGACATAGGTATTTGGATCGATCTTGTTTTGCCAAAGATTCTATTGTGCTCTCATTGTAAGAATGTCCACAACCCAGAGTGACAGCTGTAGTTAGAAACTCATTAGTCACACCATCTTCTAGCCTTCGGGAAAAAGTCTCTAGAAGACCATTCGCTCTATCAGCGTTTCTTAGCCCATTGGGTGATTCCATAAACTCCCCTCTGTTTCAAAATTTTCCGAATAGTTTAAAAAATGGATTTGATTTTTGTCAAATAGTTGAATATTTATCCTTTTTTGCCTGCAGAAGAGCTTTACGATCCACCTAAATATGCTGCACAGGGCAAAAAATAGTTCGCAATCAAGCGATTTCCTCTCCCCTTTGAAGTGTCTTAGGGAGAGGTTTATATTTAGTACAGTTCTTAATTTGCTGGATTAGGCCTTATTCGCCAACGCTGCTGAAGATCGGTTATCTTGTTTAATCGAATGCCTCTTTCATTTGCCTCCTCAGGAGGATATCCAAAAACATTAGTAAATTGTGCTTTAGTGTAATACTCGAAGACAGATTTCTCATCATATAGATCCCAAGCACGTCTAGTAAAATCTGGACCGAATAAACCTCTTATAAATACAAGTATTCTCGTAAAAATATTGCAAGTTTTATAAATTTCATCGCTTTTTTCATAGATACAGTTCATTCTCGAAGAGATTCTTTTACCAAAAAAACGTTCAGTTTCATTGAACTCATAATTTTTTTTTATAATCTCAAATAAACGATTTACAATAGCGTCTATTCCCAAGTAACCATCATATCCTTCAACAACAAGATATTCTGCTCCCCAAAAAGAAATTTTGGGCACAGACTTCTCAGCAATCTCACATAACTTTTCGTATGATTGTACAGTTTTAAAGAATCCTTCTATTTTCATACATTCTCCTCAAAAATAGATTTGCAAATTATAGCATAATTTTTCAAAAGCGGCAACTAAAAAGGGGTGCTACAGTTTTAAAAGAGGCACCGTTAGTGTTGGTATAGCCCCAACGGTCATATACACGTACTTATCCACCCCCTCAATTCCCACTATTCTTAATTTTTTCATAATATAAGTATGGCAATTTATAATTGGTCTTGGAAATTCGCATAATGAGATAAATGATCCCAGGGCTTTCCCGATAAAAAGAAGCATCTGAGGAATGGTG
>JAGVJV010000263.1 GCA_020050965.1 Parachlamydiales bacterium | reverse complement strand
TTAAAATTCTAATGGATGATAGTCTAGATATAGGGATAGATACAAGAGGATTAAGAATGCACTATATAGTAATTGAGAAGGGGCCGATGCAGGTCATGGGCATCGATGTGAGGACAACCAATGAAGGCATGCAAGCTGCGCGAGATATCCCCCCCTTCTGGGGTCGGTTTTACCGTGATGGTATTCAAGGGAAAATCCCTAATCAAAAGACGGGCGAGGTCCTTGGCCTTTATTGCGAATACGAGAAGGATCACACCAAGCCCTATACACTTGTTGCGGGATGCGAGGTGACGGTTGCAGGAGCAATCCCGCCGGGGCTAGTGCTGAAGCATATTCCAGCTGCCAAGTATGCTGTATTTAAGATTTCGGGAAAATTTCCAGAAAAGCTTATGGAGGTTTGGCAGTGGATTTGGCAGGGAAATCTAAGGCGAACCTTTATTGCTGATTTCGAGCTTTATCCTTTGGGTTTTCATCCAGAAACTAATCCCGAAATTTTGCTTTATATTGGGATTCAGTGATGAGCTCTTTTCTGAAGAAATGGCTGGCGATATGCGGAGTGCTCATTGGCAACATGGCCATGGGTCTTAGCTTTTCGCTGATCAATACCAATTTGGAGTCGATTCAGCAGGCCTTAGGGGCTAGTTTGGCCGAGCTGCAATGGATCATCAACATCTACGGGATCTTTATTGCCTCTACTCTGGTGACGATGGGGCGCCTTGGCGATATTTTTGGGCGCAAGCGGGTCTATATGATCGGGTCGATCCTCTTTTCGATTGCGATGCTTGGCGATGGTTTGGCGGTTAATCCGGAGATGATCATTGGCTTCCAAGCTATTTATGGGCTGGCGGGGGCGATCTTGCTGCCTCTTTCGCAGGCGATGCTGATTGATCTCTATCCTGAGGAAAAGAAGAGCACGGCGATTGGGATGTGGGCTTCGTCGGGCGGAATCACGCTGGCGCTTGGGCCGATTGTTGGCGGAATTATTCTTGGTTACTTTAGCTGGCGCTCGATTTTTTTGATCAATATCCCCTTTGCGCTGCTTGGGCTGGTCTTGACAGGGCTATTTGCGCGCGAGTCGAAAACGGAGGGTGAATCAACTAAGCTCGATTGGCCGGGGGTGATTTTGCTGACGCTGACGATTGGGCTCTTTATTTTAGCGACTATCCAATGCACTGCATGGAACATTTGGGTCGTGGTGGGTTTGTTTGCATTGAGTATTCTCTTTCTGGGTTTACTGCTGGTTGCGGAAAAAAGGGCGGAGATGCCAATTATCCGGGAGGATCTGTTTAAAAATCGGATGTTTCTTCTCTGCTGTCTGGGGAATTTTTGCATGATTGCCTTTTTCTGGGCGGGGATCTTTCTGATTCCCCTCTTCATTCAGAAGCAACTTGGCTTCACTCCCATGCAGGCAGGTCTATTGATGCTCGCCTTCTCTGTCCCAATTGGGCTCATCTCTCCCCTCTCAGGCCATTTTTACAATAAAGTGGGCCCGCGGAGGCTAATCTTTATCGGGTTTATCATGATGATTTTCTCATCGTTTCTGCAGTTTTACTATAGTCACGATAGCACTCCAATGATCATTGCGTTAGCTACAGCTGGGCTGGGCCTTGGGATCAGTCTCATTATTACTCCCACAACGACAGGGGCTCTATTTGCTCTATCCAAGAATTTTGCCGGGATTGCCTCAGGGACTTTCGTTACGATCCAGGAAATTGGAGGGAGCATGGGACTGGCGGTTACGGTCATGATCGTCCGATTGCAAGCCGATTTCGCCCAAGGGTTTCAGAATGGGATGCTCGCTTTGCTAATTATCAGCGGCGTCGGGCTTGTTTCGGCGATTTTGATGCCAAGAAGATCCAAGCATACGGCGCTTTCGCAAATAGCTGATCTGCCTTAATTGTCTTTCCTTCTGGGAGGATGATTTCTGTTCCTTCTAGATTTTTTAATGAGGTAAAAAAGCGTAGACCGGCTACAAGGCATCTCTGATTGCGATAGGTGCGCAGGTACGCAATTATGTGCTCTTTTTGATCCCCTTGGACTTCCAATGGAATATAAGCGCCTTCAAGGAAGAGTATTTTATGTTTTTTGCGGACATTGAGAAGCTCTCGATGCAGCTTGCTCTTCTCAGACTCGGCAGTATCGTAATCGGGCACAGTCCGATTGTCGGGATCAACAAGGAGATAACGCCAATTCTCACACCCTTGATAAATATTGACAATCCCAGGACAACCTAGTTGCAATGCGGTTGAGGATAGACTGTTCCATTTTCCGATTTGCTCGATTTCCTGTTGAAAGGTTTGGAAGGATTTGAGAAAGGGGCTCCCCCGCTTTAGAATCGCCTTTAAGAACTGCTTACAGGCATTTTCATAATGGGGATTAGGTTCCATCCAAGAGGTGTATTCTCGAGCCTCTTTGATCGATTTCTGGAAACATTTCCATAATCTTTTAAAAGTGGGTTTACTGGGCCAAACACCTAGGAGGATCTGGTACAGCATGTATTCTGCATTGGGATCGGGAAAGTTATCGGTTTTAAACCCTTGATTGAACTTTTGCCAAGTAGTGAGAGCCTGTTCCCATTTTTCTGGAATTTCTGCAAGGACGGCAAGTTGCATCCGCACATCATGACTTCTTTTGGTATCGTGGGTAGTGGTGGCTAAAAATCCATTGGTTTGCCTACCCATAAAGTCGTGGAACTCTTTTGTCGTTACTCCTAACCGCTCGGGACTGCTGCCCACTTCGTTGAGAGCGAGCAACCGGTTATATCGATAGAGGGCAATGTCCTCAAATCCTTTGGCCATGACGGGAGCGCAGAGCTGCTGGAAGCGGAGGATAAAATCGCGCACTTCCGGAGTATCGATTTCGAGGAAGAAGATCTTTTTCAAATAGGTGTGGGCTTTGTTTTTAGGTTTTGCCCGCGCAAAAGCCTCTCGAAGATAAGGCATATCGCGCGCTGGCACATTTCCTGTGGGACGAATATATGAACGGTAGACTGGAAAACTGGCAAGGAGCTCTATGATCGCCTCTTTGGGGCAATTCGGAATCATTGCACATAATCGGTTCAAATCGCCGAGCATTTCGGTTTGGATGTAGTATTTCTTAGCTTCGTAGACCAGTTTTTCAAATGAGAGTTCTATACCAATAAAGCGGGTATATACTTCTGTAAGACGATCTTCCTGTTTTATGTACACTCCAGTTAGATGATTGAGAAACTCATACCCGACTGTCCCATCGACTTGCCAATTGGGTGGAAGTTCTTCGCCCCATCCGAGGATCTTTTCGACAACAACCAGCCCCTTGTGCTTTTTCCTTAAGTTTTCAAAATACTCAGCCGGATCATAGAGGCCATCGGGGTGATCGATCCTGAGGCCGTCGATTTTTTTCTCCTTCAAGAGCTTAAAGAGCCATTGATGATAGGCTTTGAAAACCGCAGGGTCCTCCATGCGAAGGCCCACCATTTCGTTGATATTGAAAAAACGGCGATAGCTGATTTTCGTTGCAGAATTTTGCCAGGGAACTAAACGATAATGCTCTTTCTTTTTAGGCAAAATCCACCCTTTTCTAGTTCCCAAAATAGGCAGATCTATTTTGTCTTGGCTCCAGTCGATATCAAAAAAATGAGCATACTTGGACGATCGCCCTTTTTCCAAGACATCTTGCCACCAGAGATTTTTTCCTTTGATCCCCATGTGATTGGGGACAACATCGGCGATGTGATAAAGACCTAATTTTTTGAGGAGCTTGAAGAATCGGTCAAACTCTTTTGAAGTTCCAATCAAGGGGTTAAACCGATGGGGATTGATCGTATCATAGCCATGAAGACTCGCTGCTGCAAAATAGGGGGAGCAGTAGACCCCTTCTATCCCCAGTTTGGCAAGATATGGCAGAATCCTGATTGCCTCTTTGAGCTTGAAGTGCTCGCCAAATTGCAAATGATAAACCGAGGATGGAATCTTTTTCATCGCCTGGCTTCTTTAACCATCTCTCGAATCTGTTTGGCAAAGCTTTTGGCAAGTAGAAATTCTTCGATGTAGATGTGGCAGCGCCAATGTTTGATCTCATTTGCAGCGTCAGGAGATCGGAGTGCTTCACTGATGGCCAGAAGATCTTGCAATGGAAAGATCGCAAATTTAGATTTTGAGTTTAAATAAGCTTGCACAATCTGCTGAGCAATAGAAGCCGAAAGAATCTGTGGTGGTTTCCCCACCTGTTTGAGGATCGTGTGGTAACAGAGCGCAGCTTTCTCCTCATTTTTTTCCCACCAGGCCCTTAATGGAATCATCCCATTTAGAGTTGTCGTACAAAAGGACTTTTCAGGGAAATTCTTTGGATCTTCGAACGCGGCAAGCGGAAGGATTTTCGATTCTTTCAGGGTGCACTTATCGGCGGTGATCAGCATGGAGGTATGGTCTTGGATGTAGGCGAGCTCATCTTGCGAGCAATGGCCGACATGGATCGCATCGAAATAGTGATTCATCCAAGGAAGGGTGGAATGGGTACCCATGGGGAAATCGCCCATTAGGAGGATCCCCTGCTCCTCGGCATACTTGACAACTTGGTGCAGCTGTCGATCTAGATGGAATTGAACAAAATAAAAAAACTCCAGCTCTTCATTCCCCCGCTCGGTGAAGCCGAATCTTTTAAAAAACCGCTCAAAGGCTTTTGAGCCAACATCCTCTTGCCCACGCATGATGAAGAGCATTTTGAGCAGCTCTCTTTTGGCAAGGTAAGTGCGCCGGTACTCGAGATGGGGCTGATTGAGCACTTTCTGAACCGGCTTGATCTCATCATCTAGCTCGGGAGCCAGTTCATGAATATTCAGATAGATCGGATCAAGCGAACAAAGAGAGGCCTCTTTATCGTGGATGGGAGCGAGCTGAATCATTTTCAACCCAGATTCCTTGCACCAGTCAATGAGCGGAATCAGGTCGAGAAATTCACCTGAACCCAGCCCTTTTTTGGAACGTAGAGAAAAAACGGGAATCTTGATCCCGGCACAGCGCTTGCCCATTCCCTCAATATAGAGATTGGAGGAATTTTTTCTATCCTGTAATTTCTACTTCGAAAGGATGGTAGAAACCACTATTAGACTCTTGCAGATAGAGAGTGAATTCATCGGCAACTTGATCGGCAGGTAAAAAGATGACCCGATTGACAGTTGAATAAGGGACAATCAGCTCCGGATGATCTTTGATCGACTTGGCATAGTAGTCGCGCCTAATATCGAAATAGTTCTTTGTAGTAATGATGCTATCGATTGTCGCAGGGATAAGCAAAGGCCAGAAGAAAAATCCTGCTATGCGCAAAGCGATAGCGCGAGGTATGGCGCTGCGTGTGAGTTTACCTGCGACTGCCTTTGAGGACATATTGGGTAGATCGAGTCCGCTATTCGAAAGATAAAAGGAATCACCCGTATTGTTTTGAATCGTCACTTGCAAGGGCTGCAGACCACGATGAAGCAAATCGCGATTGAGATAGATCATGCTCTCTCGAGGAGAGTAGGCTTTGGCGCGGATCTGTACACCCTCTTCTGAAAAGGGCTCTAATATCGAACCGACAAAAGGCAGAGTCTGGGGTCGAAGGGCGACAAATTCTTTCGTCAAGTAAACAGTTGCACAAACGACTAAAATGGAAAAGGATAAATAAAAAGCATTTTTAATAATATTTTTCATATTCAACTCCAAATTTATTCGTAAAATAATATCAGTTTTTGGCAATAAAGTAAAGGAGTGACAAATTGTCAGTATTAATATAAAAATTTTATGAACCCTAAAGGTACACCACACGAAGAGCAAGCTTAAAATGCTGAAATTAAATTTAATATCCAACATGATTCAAAGGTTGGCCGATAGGCGGGAATTTGAGTCATCTTGGGTATAATTCTAAATAAATAATTTTCTTGAGTTTTTTTTTGGAATCAACCTATATTGACAATCATGTGGAGATTCATAGTCAAAATACTGATCTTAGCTGCTGTCATTCTGGGACTTGCGCATGTCCTACCAGGTTTATCTGTTCCAAATTATAGGGATGCGATCCTCTTTGCCTTCATTGTTGCGATTTTTAACGCCTTTATTACTCCCATTTTAATCCTCATCTCCTTCCCACTTACAATCCTCACGATTGGGATCTTCGCCCTCTTGATCAATGCCTTTGTCTTTTGGCTCGCGAGCCTGATTTCTTATGGGATTACCATTACCTCATTTTGGGGTGCCTTCTGGGGCAGCCTCATCGTCTCCATAGCGAGCTTTATTTTACACGAGCTCCTCCAAAACTACTCAAGCAATAAGTCGTAGAACCCATCCCAATAAAATTTTTCAGCTGTAAAGTTGTAGATTTGCAGAGAAACCTCGAAAGGGATATACTTTTCCCCTAAAAAGGAACTATTTCTATGGGCGGAATTCAAGAATTTAATCCTCATATTTTAAATAATTTCTATGGACTAGAGAGGATGATGAGTGGCAAAGAGGCGATCGCAGAGATCGAGGTCTCCTCAAAGAATCTCCCCTCTTCAAATTCCCGTTATTTCGCTAGGTGGCAAATCGTATGGATTACCCTGAAATATCCGTTTGAACGGATCTTATCGCTATTTTTTAAGGCAATTTCAACGATTGCATCTTTACTTGATTTCCAAAGGCCCGCCCGATTTTTCTATGTTCTATCTCGCCAGATGATGCGCGATTGGCACCAGATTTCCTTTCAATGGCGATTTAACTCGAAGTTCGAGGTAAAAAAAGATGGCACTCTTGAAGAATTTGCCATAGCCTCCTCCCCTCTTCTCATGCCTGCTTTCAATGCCCACCAAATATCGTCTTGGGATTATTACACTCAAGACCCAGTCCCGTTAAATTTCCTCACGGATTCTCGTGTGAAAGCATTGACTGCTCATACAGACAACTATGAACATGGGATCAAACAGGCTCTAAAGGTATTCTTCCACCACGTAGAAAATAGGCTTGAAAAATCGGAGAAAGATCGGATTAGAGAAATATTTGGCGAAAAATATGCCCACTCTCCTCAAGAGGCTTTCGATTTTCTTAAAGCAGAATTCCCTCAAGATGAAACGGAAAAAGGGATTCATAAGTTCTATAATGTGCTCAAAGCGATGGAAGCTTATTTAGAAGAAAGCTGTCTTGAGATTCCCCTATTTTCTGAAGGGCTCTGCAGAGGGGCTTGTCTCTGGTTCATCTTCCTTTATTTTAAGACTCAGGAGAAATTTACCGATCCCTTGAATCACTTGCTTTCTGTCTCGGAGCAGTTCAAAACGGGTGTTCCTAAGCAAGCGGCACTTCTCCAAAGCCTTGAGAAATCGTTTATAAAAATGGAAGTGTCTTCTTTAAAAAACCATTCGATCAGCCTCTATGAACTGGATCTCGATCGTGAAAGCGCACTTGAAAAAATCCAGTCTCTAAATTACGGAATTTATCGCATTGGCGTGCTTAAGCATTCCCTAGTCTACATTAAAGTAAATGGCATGGGCTATCAATGGGATCCAGAATATGGCCTTGTAGCGGTTACTGAAAAACAGCTGCTCGACCTCATCCTTGCCAATTACTATGAACCAGGCAATAGCGAATCTCAAGTATACGTTGAGCAATACAAGATGCCAAAATGACTTTCTCCCCGGCTCTAATTCACGATTTTCGGCAGCTTAAACCCCTATTTTCAGGGGAAAAAGAGCTTTTGGAAATTAGTCAGTCGGTACCCACGGTCAAAAATACGCCCTATTTCAACCGCTGGCAGGTGGTTTGGATCCTCGCGACGCTGCCCTTTAGAACAATCGCCTTTCTTTTCCTCAAAGCGATGGCGATGCTCTTGCGATCGAATCGACTCCACCTGCTCGCTCAGCATACTTTTAGAAATGTCGATTATTTGTGGACGCAGTGGAAGTTCGGCGCTACTCTATTGATACCCACCGACAATGCCTATCAAGTCGATCTATCCAATATCGTCGATCTCCGTTCCATCAAAAGAACGCAAATTGCAGATCCATTCATTAGATCTAAATTACATCCTGATTTGAAGAAGGTGAAGTTCAATCTGATGGATAAAGGGCTATGTTGGGGAGCCTGCCATTGGTTCAATTTCCTTTTGTTAAAGAGTGGAATTAGTCATCTGTTTGATGTTGCTAAGCAATTTGGGCAGGGGCAACCGTGCCAGGCCGCACTGCTTCAGTCTCTTGTCGGTTTGGAACTGGATCTGCTCGATCTATCGGTACAGACAATCGATTGGATTGAAAGCGCCAAAAGAAAACTCTTAAGAGATGGGATTTACGTGATCAAATCCCAAAAACATGCTGTATCCTACATCAAATGGGAAGGAAATGAGTTCATCT
>JAGVJV010000180.1 GCA_020050965.1 Parachlamydiales bacterium | reverse complement strand
TTTTTCTCTAAGACGATTGTATTGCTGCGCTTCCATTCTTTGAGGGCAAAGGGGCCGCTGCAAACAAAATTTTTACCCGTCTGTGTAGTCCAATCTGGGTTTGTATGGTCGATTTCGGAATTGACAGGATAGAAGACGCAGAAGGAGCACAGCTCTAGGAAGTAAGGGGTGGGATTTTCAAGGGTCACTTCAAGGATCCTAGCATCCAATGAGCGGATCCCTACTTCCGAAAGGGATGCCTTTCCCATTTTCGCCCCTTCGGCATTCTTGATGGGATAGAGCAAGTGGGCGTTCATGGCTGGAAAATCAGGGTTGAGGATGTCCTTCCACGATTTTTCAAAGTCCCAAGCTGTGATCGGAGTGCCGTCGGACCAAAAGGCCTCGCGCAGGTAGAATGTGTAAATGCGGTTGTCTTCGGAAATGTCCACTTTTTCGGCTAGTGCCATCGTCACGCGCCCATTGTCGTCTAAACGGATGAGGCCATCAAACAGCAAGAAATGAAAGAGCGATGAGAGGCTGTCTCCACCCTTGCGTGGGTCTAAGGTGTCGGGATCGGAGGGGATATTGAGGTTGAGTTTTTGCGTGATCGGAGGGGGTTCTGCTTTTTTGCAGCCGGTGAACAAAAGGGAGAGTAATGAAAATATTAGAAAAATTTGTCTGATACGACCCCCGCTTTACTGACTGGAGTTAAAAACTGTAGGATAATTTGCATTATTTGTAAACACTAGGATGGTTCAAAAGTTTTTTCCCGTTTGCTGCAAATTGTCGCTCTAAGTACATTGTCTGGTTTGAAAAATGAGAGATTTTATGAGTGTGGCTAAGGCGTAGCTATTTTCTCAATAAAGACGGACCATCCTCTACGATCGGTTGTTTTTTCCTCTTGCTGGAATTCCTGAAATCACGGAAGATTCTATGCCTAAGAAAAATTGAACTTTAGGAGAAAGTTATGGGATATTTATGGCGATCGTTTTTCAAAATCTTTATAGTTCTTTTTGTATTTTCTACATGTCATGCTAGTGATACAGACAACACAAATCCAAAAACCTTCTTAGTGTTTGGAGGGAAAACGGGATGGATCGGACAAAAATTAGTCGCACTTCTGCAAGAACAAAATCAGATTGTTTTCTGCGCGGAATCTCGCTTGGAAAATAGAGAGGAAATCGAGAGAGAAATCGTTAAAATTCAGCCAGACTTTATTATTAATGCAGCAGGAGTCACTGGAAGGCCAAACGTCGATTGGTGCGAAGACAATAAGCAGGCTACGATCAGAGCCAATATTTTAGGAGCTTTAAATTTAGCCGACGTTGCCTATTTACATAATATTCATGTAACTAACTTTGGCACCGGATGTATTTATCAATATGATAGCACGCATCCTATGGGAAGTGGGATTGGCTTTAAAGAAGAAGATGCCCCCAATTTTGAGGGATCTATTTATTCTAAAACAAAGATATTTTTGGACAAAATGTTATTAGTTTATCCTAACGTGTTAAATCTACGTCTGAGAATGCCCATTTCCTCTGATCTTCATCCCCGAAATTTTATTACTAAAATTAGTAGATATCAAAAAGTTGTCAATATTCCCAATTCTATGACTGTTTTGGATGATCTTTTGCCTATTGCAATTGAGATGACAGAGATGGGCGTAAAGGGGACTTATAATTTCACAAATCCAGGGACCATTTCACATAATGAAATTTTAGCGTTGTATAAGCAGTACGTTGATCCACAATTTGTGTGGCAGAATTTTACTGTAGAAGAACAAAATGCAATATTAAAAGCTCAGAGATCGAACAATGAATTGGATGTGACAAAATTGCTTCAGTTATTCCCCGATATTCCTCACATTCAGGATTCGATGCACAATGTGTTTAAAAAGATCCAATTAGGGCATGTCGGCAATTGACGACGCGCCTTAGTACCCTGTTAATGTAGTTTTGGCTCTTTCGGCTGCATGAAAGCCCCGGGGTTGCGATGCCGTCAGAGGGGGGGCGCAGTATACCCCCCTCTGCTGCATCGCAACCAAGGGAGCTTTGACGCTAGAAATTTTCTCATGAAATTTTGTTAAGGAGCACTAGTAACTGTGGGGGTCGATCTTCACCTTGCCTCTGAAGGTGCGGTAGATGTAAAAACCGTAGCCAAGGACTAGCGGAACGCCGATCGCAACGATGATCATCAGCACTTTTAGGGTGAGTTGCGATGAGGCGGCATTGTAGATGGAAAGAGAATTGTTTTCGGGGTCGATTGTAGAACGCACCATGTAGGGAAAAGTGCCGATTGCTGCCAAGGAGAGGAGGCAGGCGATGCTGAAACACGAAGAGATAAATGCCCAGCCATCTCTCATTTTTTTCATCAAGTAAGGGACCGAGATAATCGCTAAAAATCCTAGGACGGGAACTAAAAAGAGCACTGGATAGTCTTTCATGTGGGCGATCATGTAAGGTTTGTCATAGAGTGTCGTATAGGTGGTCACAGCGTACATGTAAATGAAGATGATGATCGTCAGAGGGACCCAACTGCGGATTTTATCGTGCAGTTCCCCTTCTGTTTTCATCACTAGGTAGATGGCCCCATGCATGGTAAATAAAGCGACTGTCACCGAGCCAATTAGCATGGCAAAGGGGCTGACGAAATCTCTAAAATTGCCAATAAATAGGTGATTTTCATTGAAGGGAAGCCCCTGGATGATATTGCCTAGAGCGACCCCGACACCAAATGCAATGGAAAAACTGCCTAAAGCAAATAGGACATCCCAGCTCTGGCGCCATAATTTTGACTCCCGTTTACTTCTAAACTCGATGGAGACTGCTCGGCCCATCAGACCAACTAAAAAGAGCATGGTAGGCAGGTAGAAGGTGGAGAGGATGACTGCGTAGACATCAGGAAAACCGGCAAAAAGGGCTCCGACGATAATGACGAGCCAAACTTCATTCCCATCCCAAACAGGGCCGATAGCATTGAGGAAAACCCGCCGCTCTTCATCTTTTTTCACAAAAAGATGGAGAATGCCAACTCCTAAATCGAAGCCGTCGAGCATGGCGTAGCAGATCATAGATAAGATGATGACGCAATAAAAAAGGACATCCAAGGTCATATTTCCGATCCTTTTTGAAAAATAGAAATTTCCTCAGGAGGCTCGTCCGGGCCATGTTTAATTTTTCTATCGAGCAGGAAGAGAAAAACCGCTAGAAGGCCGCAATAAATGACGCTCAGCATCACAAGCGAAGCGAGGACATGACTTGCTTGGATTCCTGGAGACACTCCATGGGTCGTTCTTAAGAGCTTCCAGACGATCCAAGGCTGCCGCCCGATTTCGGCGGTCATCCAACCTACCTGATTGGCGATTTGCGGGAAGGCGACCGACACGACGAGGAACCGGAGGGTCCACTTGGCATGATCGAGTTTTTTCTTCCACATGAAATACAGGCCAAAAATCGTTCCAAGGACCATCA
>JAGVJV010000264.1 GCA_020050965.1 Parachlamydiales bacterium | reverse complement strand
TTCATATTACTAATATTGACCCGTTTACGATCGTTGAATCGCGGGAGCTTTCGCGTGGGTCCAAATCAACGTTTCAGGCCGACCGCAGTATAGTCACAGAGATGCTTAACGAACATCCTCCATTTAAAAAATTGGAGACTTGGGGCGCTTCCCTCCTAGCTAAAGCTTGGGCAGATGAGCGAGGAATTGCCTATGAGATCCCCAATTGGGACCTCATCAAAATGGTCAATTCTAAAGCCTATAGCTTCGGCAAAAGTCCGCTTCCGGGTGGCAAACTCCTTCGCTCCGGCGATCTCATCCCCCAAGATGTAGTGCTTAAAACCTGTTTTGGAACAGCTGGAAGAGGGCATTTATTTTCCAACAATCCGAAAGCTAAAGCATTTTGTCATGAGCAATGGGATCTTGGACTTCCAGTAATTGCAGAGCCGTGGGTCGATCGCATCTGCGACTTTAGCACCCAATGGAAGATCTATCCAAACAAGGCAATTGAATTCATCGGGCTCACATTTTGCAAAACAACCCCTTCTGGAGCGCACCTGAGCAATGTTGTTGGAGATCTCAAATTGGAGCAGCAGTATTCTGCCTTCATCAATGCACAAAAACAAAAAGCAGAAGAAGTCCTCGAAGAGATGGCTGATTGGGGCTTTTTTGGCGAAGTTGGTTTTGATGCGATGATCTATGGGGACAAACTCCTGCAGCCGATTGTCGAAATTAACGCTCGCAAAACTATGGGGTGGGCAACATTGATGGTGCAACGAAAACATCATCCCCATCAGAGGGTAGAAATGGCTTATATCCCCTCTAATGAGCCAGGTCCTCTCCCTATAAAAATCGGCCAAACGAAATTTTCAAGACAAATTATCATTCGATATACATAATGGGCTCATGACACACGAAGTGATGAAAATTTCAGGCGGAGTTCCTCTCGAAGGAACAGTGCGGGCAGCAGGTGCAAAAAATGCGATCACCAAGCTTCTCGTCGCTTCGCTTTTGTGCGATAAAAAGTGCACGTTTTTCAATGTTCCAAACATTCAAGAAGTGGAAATCACCGTTGATCTGTGCCAAGAGATCGGCAGCGAAATCGTTTGGGATAGAGCCGCAGGCGTTCTTGAGATCCAAACGAAAGAGCTGAAAACCTCCTATATTCCACAACGTTTTTCAGGAGCCAATCGCATTCCGATTTTGATGATTGGAGCGCTGCTTGGCCGCACCGATGAGGCAATCATCGTCCCTACTGCGGGGGGCTGCAAAATCGGCCCTCGCCCAATCGATTTCCATATCGACGCCCTAAAAAAACTCGGCGCTAACATTGAGTTCCGGGAGATGAAGCGTGAAGGGGCCTATTTTGCCCAAGCCCAATATGGATTAAAAGGAACCCTCATCGAACTACCATTCCCCTCCGTTGGCGCCACCGAAAATACAATCATGGCCGCCGTCCGAGCAAAAGGAACCACCGTCATCAAAAATGCGGCCATTGAGCCAGAAATCATCGATCTGATCCTCTTTCTACAAAAGCTCGGAGCGATCATTTTCGTCGATGTCGACCGGACCATTCGGATCGAAGAGACCACAGTCTTCAATGAAGTGCAGCATGCCGTCATTACCGACAGAATCGAAGCAGCATCCTTTGGAATGGCGGCGATCAGCACCCAAGGGCGAGTCTTTGTTGAAGGAGCTCAGCATCAAGACATGATCTCTTTCTTGAATAAGCTGCGCAAGATGGGCGGAGGCTACACAGTCAAACAAAATGGGATCGAATTTTTCTATCAAGGGCCCTTGAAAGGGGGACTCCATATTGAAACTGACGTCCACCCCGGCTTTTTGACCGATTGGCAGCAGCCTTTTGTAGTATTGATGACCCAAGCCCATGGAATCTCGATCATCCATGAGACCATCTACGAAAACCGTTTTGGCTATGCAAAAACCCTCAAGGAAATGGGGGCCGATATCGAACTCTTTACCCATTGCCTCGGAGGAAAAGAATGTCGCTTTGCCTCAAAACATTTCGAGCATAGCATCATCATTAAAGGGCCCACGCCCCTGGTGGCCAAAGACATCATCGTTCCCGACCTAAGGGCCGGATTTGCCTACGTCCTAGCTGCCCTAATAGCCGATGGGGAGAGCACCATTTCCGGAGTCCACTATTTAGACCGGGGGTACGAGAACTTAACTGGCAAGCTTCAGTCTCTTGGAGCCCAGATCCAACGCGTAGATACACTAGCCTCTATTTAGCATCTGCGGGTTCTTTAACCCCTTTATTTAGAATGCAATTATCTTCGTAATGATCATAATCCCACTGTTTACAATAACAATGTTTCCCATAAGGGTCATTCTCAATATAAACTGGATTATCTTTTGCGGTTTTCTTTCTCCAATTGCAGATCTGAGAACACCAGCAGAGACAATCGGGATCATTAAGGCATGCTTCCTTACCTACGCAAGGAAAGCGCTCTTTTTTTTCACAACTACTTACAGCTAAAATTAATAGCAAAAATAGTAAAATTCCATGTGTTTTCATAAATTCCCTCCGCTTTTTTAAATAACAAATTTACAGCCTTGAAATCAAACATTTTTTCTACTACAATTGATCCCTATGAACTGGAGAAAAATCCAAAGAACCAATTTTCGCCATTTAGATCAATTGGCCGAGTTTTTACAAATCGATAGGATCAAGCTGAGTTCAAATCCTCGCTTCCCCCTCAATCTCCCAGTGCGCCTCGCAAATAAAATCGTCAAAGGCGATTTAAATGACCCCATCTTGCGCCAGTTCGTCCCTTTGGCCGAAGAAACACGGCCAGCGCTCGGCTTTGTCGATGATCCGGTTCAGGATGCGACATTTTGCCACAGTAAAAAGCTGCTCCAGAAATATGAAGGCCGCGCGCTCATGCTGACAACTTCAACTTGCGCCATGAATTGCCGTTTCTGCTTCCGGAAAAACTACGACTATGAAGAGAAGAGCACCTTTGAAGAGGAAATTGCCTTCATTCAAAATGACCCCTCGCTGCAAGAGATCATCTTAAGTGGAGGAGATCCCCTCTCCTTAAGCAATCGCGATCTAGAGCAACTTTTTGCTAGGCTCTGCGCCATCGACCATCTGAAGATCATCCGCTTTCACACCCGTTTCCCCATCGGCATTCCAGAGAGAATTGATGCCGAGTTTCTCCAACTATTGCAAAATTGTCCCAAACAGATCGTCTTCATCGTTCACTCCAATCATCCCAGAGAGCTCGATGAAGAGGTCCTAAGCGCCCTTAAATCGATTCAAAGGCTCGGAATCCCCATCCTTGCGCATACTGTGCTACTAAAAGGCGTAAACGACGATTTTGACACGTTAAAGGCCCTTTTCGAAAGACTCATCCATCGTGGCATTCTTCCTTACTACTTAAACCAATTAGATAAAGTGGAAGGTGCAGCCCATTTTGAAGTAGAGATTGAAAAAGGGAAAAAATTGCTAGAGCAGCTGCGTGCATCTCTTCCAGGTTATGCCATTCCTAAATATGCGATCGAAATTCCAGGTGAGAAAAATAAGACAGTATTAACCTGAATTTCGGCATCTAGCGCTTTCATTCCAAAGGCGTCAAAAAGGATCGCGAGAGCTTTCGCATGAGTCTCAAATTCACACTTATAGGCGGGTCGGGGTATGTTGCCCACCAGGCTCGCTTAAAAGCTTCATGTAGTATTCAACCAAACTTTTATGTCTTTCGTGGATACGTTCCAAGACAGTATAGCCTATACTATCTCGAATAGTAATGTCTGCTCCAAGCTCTAGCAATATCATAATCAGGTTTGGGTTATTATATGCATAATGCAAAGGTGTTTTGCCAAATGGATCTTGTGCATTAATGTTCGCACCTTTTTCTACCAGCAATCTGATACACTCTTCGAAGCCAGTGATATTTTTGCCATTATGATCACATGCCAGATGCAAAGGAGTTATGCCATGTTGGTCACAACCTTCAAAATCCTCGGTTACTTCATCAACTTGGGCACCATGGTCAATGAGTAATTGCGCGCACGCTGGGTGACCACTGTTGCATGCACAATGCAAAGGTGCAAAGTTCGAATTCGGGTTTCTATTAACTGTAGCACCAAGTGCTAAAAGTGCCTTGGCACACTCAACATGACCAAAGGAACATGCGATGTTCAAAAGGTCAGATTGTTTAAAAAGAACCGTATTATAAGCCTTGGGATTGGATGAGAGCAAGTTTTCTAATAGCTCAGCATTACCTTCCGCGCATGCTTGTAAAATATTATCGATGCTATTTTTGCCCATTATTAACTTCCCTTGAATTCGAGATATACTGCTGACACTCGAAAGCTAGAGAATTTACCAACGCCAGAGAAGATAGATTTATGTCCGATCCTGCCAAGCTTACTATTGAGAAACTAGGAGATGGGCGGGTCGGACGCAAAAACGCTTCTCTGGCTAAGGCAAAACTCTAGCTTTCCAGTGGAAGCAGTATACACAGGATGCCGAATCCAGAATTTTACTTCAAAGCAAAGCATCGTAACAAGCAAATCATCTGCGTAAAAATCCCCTTTATACCAAAAATCACTCAAAAGTTGGCCGATAGGCGGGTTCAAAGCGTCAAAAATCGATCGCCGCAAAGGGGGTTGTATTGGCTCGATACTAACCCCTTTACGGCGATCGATTTTTGGCAGCTTTCAATCCCGCCCATCGGCAACTTTTGAGTGATTTTCGGTATCGCTAGAGGGTTAGTTTTTAAATGTTCTAATGCGAGTGATATTAAAAATTTCAAACTTATTTTTTCCAATTCGAATGCGCAGATTTTCAATAATAAATCGTGGAAGTCTAACTATGAGCTTTCATAGAAACAATATGGGATGGCAACTTGGGTTTTTTCGAGTATCGAATGTTTGAACCATTATTTAGATTTATCCAGCAAGAATTTTTTGCCTTTGACCAGAGCTATTGCTACATCAAGCTTGAATTCTTCAGCTGCTTTCGTCAATGCCTCTTCCTCTGAATACTCCTTTAAGAGTTCGAGCACCCTACAGTAAAAAGGGGTGATTCGAACAAAATGGACCTCTTTTGTCTTTGGGTGGCGAGAGGCATAGAGATGGTACACCCCCTTCTCCATTGGCTTTTTCTCAAAAACTGGATAAGAATAGATCACGATGCGCGTTTCATCGGATTGATTGGGCATCATGAACATCTCGATCTCTAGCCACTCAAAATCGAGCAGATCTTCTAAATAGGGAATATTGAATCGATCGGCATATCCCTTGTCTTTAGCAAACTGGACGAAGAATTTTGGCACCTGCCAGAAAAATGGAGAGCTGCATAGCTCATCAGCCAAAAAACGATCGACCATCTCATCCCATTGCTCGTGAGATAAAAGGTGATGCGCAAGAGGAAATGCATGCTCAAGATTGCGGCTGATTTTTCGCCTAATCTGCTTGCGGTAAATTGGAAGGTGGCTAATCTGTTCAACTAAATGGGACAGCGACATACTAATTCCTGCAGAGTCTTTACCTCTCTCATCACTTCATCCAAATTCAAGTTATCATCTCGTTCTAACAAAATGGGAACTGGTTTAATCCGCTCTAAGACCCACTCTAAGAGCTGATATACAGGGGGAATAATCGGCTCGGCATGAGTATCGATAATCAGATCGTCGGCGATTTTTTCATGGCCCGCAATATGAATATAAGTGACTTTATCCAGTGGAATGCTCTCTAGAAACGCATAGGGATTATATTTATGATTAAAGGCATTGACATAGACATTATTGACATCTAAGAGCAATGAGCATTTACTCTCCTCAATGATTCTGCCTAAAAACTCGGCTTCACCCATCTCGGAAGGAACTGGGCAATAGTACGAGATATTTTCGATTGCAATTTGCATCCCCAAATAATCCTGAACATATTTGATCCGCTCAGAAACATGGGCCACCGCTTCTTCTGTGAAAGGAAGGGGAAGCAAATCGTACAGATGGGCATTGCCACATTTACAGAAGCTCAAGTGCTCCGAATAGAACTGAATGGGCACCTCAGAAAAAAAAGCTTTCAGTTGTTTTAAAAAGCCCTTATCGAGTGGTTCAGGGCTGCCCAGAGAAAGGGATAGACCATGGCAAGTCAAAGGGTACTTTTCGATTGCATGCAGGAGAATATCGTGAAATCTCCCCCCAAGTCCCATCCAATTTTCCGGGGCTAGCTCCAGAAAACCAATCTGATCTTTTCCGAAAGCAAGCGTCTCATCGGCAATTTCTCTGCGCAGACCTATTCCAATTGAAGGAGTTAGCCTTTGCATGTCCCTTCGCCGCACTTACCTTCAGTAGCTTTTTTCTTCTTTTTTTCCTCTTTTTTCTTTTTGGCTTTGGCAGTCTTATCTTCCGATGAGTCATCCTCATCAGCGACTGGCAGAATTTCGGCCCGAATTTCTTCGCCAGTACCTAAAGACTGATACTCTAGCTGCTCATCTGCTTGGACAGTAGCAGCACCTAATAATGTTAATGTGGACAGGGCAATACGGATGTTTTTTTTGGGCATAGCTCTCCTCTTAAGCTTTTTCCTTACACATACAGCATCCTCCACATTTCGGTACAACTTTTACTATTGACTTCTTTCAAAAAATAAAATTAATCATAAAGTTAGGAACCGAGGAAAAAGAATGAGTCACGAATATCTTTTATGGTTAACTTTATTTGCCTATGCCTGGCATATCGCTGAAGAGTATATCCTGGATAATGTAACGTATGCGCAAAAGGTCTTAAAACTGAAGAGTTATACTGAAATGGCCGCAAATCTTCTCCATGGCCTCACTTTAATTTGTGCATTTTCTTCTATTATGATCGGATGGAAAATTCCTTATCTCGGGCTTTTTCTCCCAGCCTATTACATCTTCCATGGTTTATTTGTTCATGTTTTGGCCACAATCCGTTTTAGAAAAATGTCTCCAGGAGTCTTCACCACCATTTTTCTAGGCCTGCCTATTTCAATTGGAGCTTATTGGGGAGCATGGAAGGATGGAGTACTCACTTGGGAAGTGACCCTCCTGTCCTTTCTGATCGCTGCGTTAATTCTTCCGCTTTATATGCTCCTTCTCAAAATACGCAAACCGATCCTAGCGAGTTTTTGAGAAAACGGTAGTTTCTACATCCTAGGGAGCGTCTTCAGTCCAAGAATACCGAGCCCGGCTGCTAAAACCTTTGCGGTGGCTTCGCAGATCAGCAAACGGCTCTCTTCTTGCTCTGAGCCTTCGACGCGGCAATCGCGGAAAAAGGCATTGAATTTTTCAGCGAGTTCATAGAGATATTCGCAGAGGCGATTCGGCAGTAGATCGCGCTCCAGTGCCTCAAGCGTCTCGCCAAAACGACTTAAGTGCAAAGCTAAATCGATTTCGCTAGGCTCGATCAACTGAATATGGACTTTGCCAATCAGCGGCTCTACCTCTTTCCCTACTTTGCGCTTAATCCCCTGAATACGGACATAGGCATAGAGCAAAAAGGCTGCCGTATTCCCTTCGAAGCGGAGCATCCGCTCATAGCTAAACATGTAGTCTTTGAGCCTATGAGAAGCTAGATCGGCATATTTAATCGCATCGACACCCAAAATGGTCCCTAATTGCTTCACCTCATCTTCATCGGCATCGGGTAATCGCTCCCGAAAGATTGCTGTCGCCTGATCGATTGCTTCGGTGATCAGATCTATGAGCTTTTCTGTTTCGCCTGATCTGGTCTTAAATTTCTTCCCGTCGGCGCCTAAAACCACTCCAAATGGAACATGGTCGAAGCGGACCTTGTGCGGATCGAGATAGCCGGCCTTCTCACACGTTTTTTCAATCATCTGAAAATGGAGACTTTGCCCCGCATCGGTCACAATGATGATCCGATCGGCAGCCTCGATCTCGATCCGGTGGCGCATTGCTGCCATATCGGTCGTATCGTAGTTGTACCCTCCGTCGGACTTTTGCACGATCATCGGCTGCGCCGTGCCATCGCGAGAGATAAACCCTTCCAAAAAGACACATTTTGCCCCATCTGAAATTGTGATCAAGCCCCTTTTTTCCAGATCGGCGACCACTTCTGGGAGGAATGGATTATAGAACGACTCTCCTCGCTCCTGAATCTTCACATCGAGTAAGTTATAAATCTCATTAAAAGCTTCGCGAGAGATATCGCAAATCATCTCCCATGCTTCTAAAGTGGCCTCATCGCCGCCCTGTAGTGCGACCACCTCGAGTTGCGCTTGCTTCTTAAAAGCAGGATCGGCGTCAAACACCTTCTTCGACTCGCGGTACCAGTGCATCAGCTGCGGCAAATCAGACTTCTTATCGCCTGTAAGCACTTCTGGTTGAAATTTCTTCAAGTAGGCAATCAACATCCCAAACTGCGTTCCCCAATCGCCGATGTGATTGAGCCGCAGAACGTCATAGCCTAAAAATTCAAAGAGCCGAGCGAGCGCATCCCCAATAATCGTGGATCGCAAATGGCCGACATGGAGCTCCTTGGCAATATTAGGCGAGGAGAATTCAACAATCACCCGTTTTTTCTCTTTAGCGCGTGGGGCGCCGCAGCGAGGATCCTGTAGAATTTCTTCCACTTCTTTTGCCAAGAACTCGGGCTTTAAGCTGATATTGATAAAACCGGGACCCGCAATCTCTAGCTTTTGGATCATCGATGCAGGACTCAAATGGGCGATGATCTCCTGAGCAACTTGCCGAGGATCGCGCTTGAGCATCTTCCCTAATTTGAGCGCATTGTTGCATTGGTAATGGCCAAATTGAGGCTGAGTCGATTGGGTAATATCTGGTTTGGGCAATTCCAGCTGATCCCCATAGGCCTGCTTTAGAGCTGACCCCACTTTCTCCTGTAGCAGCTCTGTAATCATCAGTATTTCAGACCTGCATGATGCATATAAATCGGGTCCCCGCGTCTGCCGATTCCATGCTCTAGGCGGTAGTGGATGAGCTGCATGACAGCTTTGAGCGTCGAAATGCCATTTTTGCTTGCGATATCAAAAATTAACCGCAATTGATCGTAGATCTTATCGATTTTATTTCTAGCGGTAAATGGGTCATATCCCCCTTCCACAGTCTCTTCGGTTACATTAATGAGACCGCCTGAATTGATTACAAAGTCTGGGGCATAGAGAATCCCTAAGCGGCGCAATTCCTCTGCATCGCTATCGGAGAGGAGTTGATTATTTGCTGCGCCGGCAATCGCGCGACATCGGAGCCTTTCAATCGTTTCAGGATTAATAATCGCTCCCATAGCACAAGGGCAAAACAGATCGCAAGGCTGGTCAAAAATCGCTTCTGGGCTAACCAATTTCGCATTATATTGTTTGGCAAATGCTTCCGCTTTATCCATGTTAACATCGGTCACGATCAACTTCGCCCCATGCCAAAAGAGAAGTTCCGCTATACGTGTGCCCACACTTCCCAATCCTTGGACCGCCACCGTTCTTCCAGCGACAGAATCGGAGCCAAAGAGCTGGTGCATGACTGCCTGAATCCCGCGGAAGATGCCCCATGCCGTAAAGGGCGAGGGGTTGCCGCTGCTTCTCTCATTTGGCAGCCCAACTGCATACGGAGTGCGTTGAGCGACCAGTGCAATATCCTGTGGGGTGCATCCGGCATCTTCAGCGCAGATATATTCCCCTTTCAAACTGTTCACTGCATCGGCAAAAGAGTTCAGCAGGGCATCGGTTTTATCCTTTTTAGGGTCGGCGATGATGACAGATTTGCCTCCCGCCCAAGCGCATTGCGAGGCGACCGCCTTATAGGTCATTCCCTTAGAGAGCCTTAGGACATCTTTGAGAGCCTCTTCAAATGAAGAATAAGGGTGGATTCGAGTTCCGCCGAGTGCGACAGAACTCAATCTAACATCATGGATGGCGATAATGGCATCAAGACCGCTCCTGGCATCTCTGGCGCGGATCACCTTGTGGTAACCTGGTACTGAAATTTTTTCTAAGACTAGTTCTTTATCTAAAACAGTT
>JAGVJV010000202.1 GCA_020050965.1 Parachlamydiales bacterium | reverse complement strand
CCACGCGAAAGCTCTCGCGGTTCAACTGTTTTTCCGAGGGTAGTATCGAATTAATACAACCCTCGGAAAAACAGTTGAACCCCGAGGCTTTGGCGCGGTCCAAATGCACCCTTTTGGGCGAGTCGGGGTATGAGAATGGAACCGGTTATTTGACGATCGGCATCGACATGGAGCAGATTTGCCAAGATTTGGTCCTCTCTTCCCACATGGGGGTGGTGCTCGTGCACGGGGGGAAAGTCATCACGGCATATACTCCTGAAGGGAAAAAGATCCACAATCCTAAAGATTCGATTCCCTTCGACCTGAAAATGCTAGGGTTCACCAGTGGTGTAGTGAATAGTTATTATTACCAGCAGATGACCCCTTTTCCAGGAATCGACCTCCATTTTTTCACTTTTGAGCTGGAAAAAGAGGCTTTTGCGGTCGTTCATACCCTCGACGAGGGGAGCCGCGAGGTGATCCGTCAAGTCTCATTCAATATGCGGATCATCGCTATCATCGCTTTAGCTCTAGTGCTCATTCTCCTGCACAATATTGCTCGTCGAATCACTAAACCGATCACTGCGCTTGCCCATGTAACCAAAAAGGTGGCGGCCGGGCAGTTAGAGGATATCGAAATTCCGAAGCCGGCTGATGGAAGAAACGATGAAGTGTCAGCTCTCTGTAATTCGTTTGATCAAATGGTCACTGGGCTGCGAGAGAAAGAGAAAGTCAAGGGTGTACTCAACAAAGTGGTCTCTCCAGAAATCGCCCAAGAGATCTTGAAGGGGCAAGTTCACCTAGGAGGAGAAGAACGGGAAGTGACCGTCTTCTTTGCAGATATCCGCAGCTTCACCAAACTCGCCTCCAACCTCCAGCCCCACGATGTGATTGAAATGCTCAATACCTGTATGACCAAAATCTCCAATGTGATCGATGCCTATGGTGGAGTGATCGATAAGTACGTGGGAGATGAAGTGATGGCGCTTTTTGGCGCCCCGATTAAAAAAGAAGATAGTGCACTCCGATCGGTCCAATGCGCCCTAAAAATTGTCGAAGAGCTGAAAAATTGGAATATGCAGCGGAAAGTGCCGATCGAGATGGGTATAGGGATCCACACAGGGAAAATGATCATCGGCAATATGGGAGCTGAAAATAGGCTCAATTACACTGTAATCGGCAGCAATGTCAACTTTGCCTCCAGACTCTGCTCAGCAGCGCGCGGTCTCGAAATCCTCATATCTAAAGAGACCCTTAGCCAGCCTCATGTCGCCGAGAACATTGAAGTAGAAGAGGTCGAGAAGGTGGAGTTGAAAGGATTTGAAGGGACCTATATTCTTTATAGAGTATTAGGTGAGAAAAAACATGTTTAGCGGGCTCAGTTTTAGAAAGAAGATTATCTTAGGCCAGATCATCTCCTTCATCGTCTTTTTTGCCCTTCTTTTCCCTCTAGTCGACAAAATGGCCGCCTATCTAGTCCGCGATTCACTAATCGAGAGCACCAGCGACCTCAAGAATCGATTGAAAAAGTGTGGAACAGAAGAAGAGCTGATCCAGTCGCTCAAGCGGCAAGAATATTACGCCTTTTTCCGCATGAGCCTGATCAATGAAAAAGGACTCGTCATCTACGACACCCACATGGGAAGGCTGCTCGGGCCTGGGTTTACCCCTTACTACCACGTCGAACACAACGAAGTGAAAGAGGCACGCGAGAAAGGGGTCGGCTACGTCATTTCCAAATCCGATACCTTCGGTGGAAAGTTTGCCTACGTCGCCGAAACCTTCCCGTTTCAGGATAAAATCTATGTCCTAAGAACCGCCTTCCCCTATGAGCAGATCCTCGAGCTCACCGGCCACTTCAAAGTGGGAGTCATGCTCTTCTCCTTTGTGATCCTACTTTTCTTCAACATCTTGATCTGGATGATCATCAGTAGATTCACCCAGCCCATCCGCTCCATCATCGATGCCATCACTCCCTATCAAAGAGGCGAGCAGGCCGAGCTGCCTGAAATTGTCCTAGCTAAAACGACTGGCCCCAATGATGAGTTCCAGCGGCTGGCAAGCACCTTCAACTCTCTCTCATCCCGCATCCAAAAGCAGATCGACGACCTCCGCTCAGAGCGCAATGAAAAAGAGGCGATCCTCGAATCGCTCGGCGAAGGAGTGATTGCCGTCAACGAGAAGATGGAAGTGCTCTACATCAACTTCATGGCTTGCAAGATGCTCGGAATCACCCGCCGCAACGTTCTGGGCAAACCGCTCAAAGGCGACGGCGAGAAGATCCACCAAGAGCTGCTCCAAAAATGCCAAACGCTACTCCAGCGCAGCCAGCAACAGAGCAACATCTTGACCGATTCTCTTTCCTTCGGCAAAGAGCGCAAAACCTACATCGACCTGGTTGCTGCACCCAAAGCCCACGGCACCGGCGCCATCATCGTGATCCAAGACAAAACGAGCCACTACCGAGTGCTCGAAATGGGAAAAGACTTTGTGGCCAACGCATCGCACGAATTGCGCACTCCCATTACCATCATCAAAGGTTTTGCAGAGACGCTGCACGACAATCCCCAGCTCAAGGCTAGCCAAATAGCGGAGATCACAGAAAAGATCGGCCGTAGTTGCGTCAGGATGGAAAATCTTGTGAACAACCTCCTGCGCCTGGCCGATATCGAAAACATCGCAGACAGTAGATTTCAAGACTGCAACCTAATCCCCCTGATGGAAAATTGCGTCCACACCCTGCAGTCGCTTTATCCCGACGCACAAGTGGAGATTAAGAAAAGCTTAGACCAGATTCTACTAAAGGCAGATAACGGATTACTTGAACTAGCATTCACCAATATTCTAGAGAACGCAGCCAAATACTCCGATCCTCCTGCAAAGATTGTGATCACGATGGATGTTGAAGATGAAGATGCGGTGATCGAAATCAGTGATCAAGGAAGAGGAATACCTGTTGAGGATCTTCCCTACATCTTTGAGCGCTTTTACCGAGTGGATAAAACCCATTCTCGAAGGCTTGGCGGGGCGGGCTTAGGGCTTTCGATCGTCAAGACGATTATCATTAAACACGATGGGATCATCACAGCGACTTCCGAACTGGGCAAAGGGACTACTTTTAGGATCGCGCTGCCCTTGAGACATCATAATCGACTGTAGCTGGCTTGGTCTCAGTATGCAAGATATCTCAAACTCTCCCAAAGATATATCACTTATTAAGAATGCCTTTTTTTTGCCTCTCAGCTGTTATAAACATGTGTCTGTCATTCCTGAGCCCATCATGTGCATACTGAAGCGCCAATCCGTTCTGCCATACTGCTTCGAAAACAATTTCCTTGTTGTTCTTAAGATCATCTTTTGCATACTGAAGCGCTAATCCATTTTGCTTAACAGCAGTGAGAACAATATCCTTGTTATTCTTAAGATCATCTTTTGCATACTGAAGCGCTAATCCATTTTGCTTAACAGCAGCGAGAACAATATCCTTGTTATTCTTAAGATCATCTTTTGCATACTGAAGGGCCAATCCATTTTGAGTCACTGCGATACTTACAATTTCCTTTTCATTCTTAAATGCATCTTTTGCATGCTGCAGGGCTATTCCATCTAGTTGGACAGCAGCTAGCGTCACTTCCCTATTTGCATGCTGGAGGATTGATCCATTTATTCTTATAGCCTCAAGGACGTTATCCTTAGTTACATAATTAAATGCCCGCTCATCTTGCTTAACAGCAAT
>JAGVJV010000005.1 GCA_020050965.1 Parachlamydiales bacterium | reverse complement strand
TAAAGCATAATAGCGAAGAGATTTTTCTCAAAGAAGTAGAACTTAAAGCGTTACTCGCCTGCCAAATGACTCACTGGTTCCCCTGCTACGATCCTACCGCTGTCTCGGATCGCGATCTATTGGAAGCAACGGCTCTATGGATAGAGCTTGGCGGCATGCTCAGCATTCCTCTTTTGCATCGCGACTCAAACGACATCCTGGGAGATGCAAGAAATCAGCTGTTTAAAGAGATTATCCGCCGAAGCGGCGATTCCTCCTTTATTATCGCGCTGGCAAAGCGCCTTCACCTCACTGCTGCTCAAGATCGATGGCAGGTGCTCAATCCTCTCCTATTCGAAGCCAAAGATACCGAAGGCAATTTCTGGCAGCTCGATCTGTTCAGAGGGAGATTATTCTTCAACGGCAAGCCAGCCTCCACCCCAACGATGCGCCCTGATGGAAAGCTCTGGAACTATCTATTTGGAAACCGAAAGCATGAGATTAAGACTGCAGGAGAAATTTCTACTTTCCAAGATCCTGCCTATGGCGCAATGCGCTGCTACTCGGATGGAAAAAATCTCCAAATTGAACGGCTGATCGACGATCGCTGGTTCTGCTGTCTTCCACCAGACAGTAAAGAGGTCAAGTCGCTCGTTCCATGTGCATTGAGCGCTGGACACAGTTTCTTCATCTCCCGCGATCCAAAATCATCCTATCGCCTTTTGGTCTGCGATCTGCAAAGCGGTAAACCTAAACTCGGGTTAACGCCACAAGGAGAACTTGTTTCACTCACAAGTGGGCTTGTTGTGGTGATGGAACCAAAAAATGAGGTCTTTACTCATCTAGCTCCTGCTACAGAGTGTGTGGCTTGGCGCACCCCTACAGATAAAAGCGCTTCACGGCTGACTTTCCCAAGACTTTGCGCAAGCGATGGTTCTAAGGTCTCTTTTAGAAAACAAGGGATTAATGGAGATTGGATTTATGAAGCTAACCCCTCCTACGTCGTACGAGACCCGCAAATTCAGAATCTATTTCCTCACTGTGCAAACTATCTAGTCCTGCAGAAAAAAGGGAAATCGGGCGAAGAGGGTCTACGCATTCTTATGCTTGAGGGCGACGAAGTATGTTCCAAAGCTTACAGCACAGAAGTGACCACCTCGATCAAACCCCAAGATCCATGGGAGCCACCTGTGATGAAAACTGTCCGCTCCTACCGCATTGAGCATGGGCAGCCCACATCAGATACAACTGAGGAGGATCTATTCTATTTAGCCCGGCTTCAACTTGCTGGCAAAGACTATGATCGCGCCATGCAGTCGCTCCGCAGCGTCGGAGAAGGAGAAACTCTCTCGATCAAAGCACAGGAACTGTTGTATGCGATCATTCAGCCTACAGACAATGTGCCAGATCGATCGCCCGAAGCGGCGGCTGTACGCCTGCGTGCGATTTGGTTAATGGTTCGAACAAACCGTGAAAGTGCCAAAAAGCTGTTCGACAGTAAGGTAAGCGACCGATTCGACGACTACTACGAAGGACTAAACCGCATGTTTAAGAACGTCGAATTGACCCCGATTGAAGAAGAGCAACTCCTTGAAGCATGGAGTCAGCATGACGTTAACTTTAACGATCGCGGCCGCCTGGCTGCCGTCAAATTAGCTTTAGGAAGGATCGAAGAGCGGACTACCCATATTCTAGAATGGCCCCCAGCTGGCTCGGGCAAAAATCGGTTCATTTGGGACGAGATTCCAAGCCACCCACCCTTCAACTTCAGCATCCTAGATGCCCCACCCCAGAAAAAACCCGCTAGCATGGATATGATGGAGTTTGAGGCTGTGCATAAAGCCTACGAGCAGAACTGCAAATATCTCGATCTCTGCCTAGTTTCCAAAGAGCAGCCTCCTAAAGAGCCAGTTCTCCCCATCTATGGCGACAATCAACTCACCTGCCATCAATTTTACCACTGCTACGATCTGCTGAGAAATGCTACTGATGCAGAGCGTAGATCCCTGGCCTATTTACTAGACAATTTTACCACCCACCCACTCTCGGGAGATGACAAAAACAGAGAGTTTCCAAGTAGCGTGCGGCTGAATATCCTTCGATGCGTCTATCACAATCCCAAAACTGCTCCAGAACTTCCTCAAGACAGGGGCAATCGCGATGCTTGGTTAGGATGGCTCAAAGAGTTTCAGAAAGCACTTCCCGAAAAAGGAGCCCCGCAGAAGACCGAAAAGCAAGTTGTGATCCCCTCTGAATCCAAGCGTAACGTAGGCAAAAGCATCCGGAAAACCCCCACGATACCGGTTATGCTCACCAAGGCTCCCCAGATTGAGATCGATCAAGGTCTCAAGCAATTCAGAACCGCTTTTTTTGATTCTGAGAAAGCACCCGCTCCGAAAGTGCTGACGCCGCTAAATCGGCCAAGGATCGAAGAAAGAGATCAGCCCTATGCCAAAGGGATCGATAAAGAATTTGAAGGGCAGGCGGCCGACTCAAAACTGGCCCACGAGCAGCAGGCGAATCAGATCGTCTACAAGCTAAAAGCCGGTGCTTCAAGACAAGAGTGCCTAGATAACTTACGCCACTACCTAAAGTCTGATGACCTTTCGAAAATGGAAGGACTGGTCTTAGAACTTAGTCGGCAGCGCGATGTACGCCAGCTAGCGCGCATGGCAAAGCAGGAGTCGAAGCAGCTCCAAGATCCGACCCTTCCCGAACTTGTACGGGCAGCTCTTACCGGCACAGAAGAGGCCTATAGAAAACTCAATCCATTCCTAAGCAGCCAAGATATCCAGAAACTCCACAACAGCATCATCGAATTGATGCTCGCTGCGACCAATACCAACCAACTTAAGCGGGTAGAGTGTGCGATGACCCGATGCATCGAGAGCAGGGATCCTGTCGAGGCAGATGCCGAATGGCAAGATGCGGTAGATGAGCTCATGTCAGAGCGGCACTACGGATGCCTCGCCATCGACGAAATCATGCAGAACATGTCGACGATCTACTTTGAGTACAAGACAGAAATGCGGGTGAAAAAGAAACAGGTGGATCTGATCAATGGAATTGCCAAACGGATCAGTATCGACAGTCTCGAAGAGCTGCGCCACATCGTTTTCCAGCTCATGATGGGCG
>JAGVJV010000159.1 GCA_020050965.1 Parachlamydiales bacterium | reverse complement strand
AATTATGCTTAGATTTTTAATACTTCTTTTGCTTATTGGATGTTCTACTAAAATGAAGGAGCCCAATGAATTAACTACGTTGACTGCCTCGACAGATGAGCTTTATCTTCCCATTGCACAAATCATTTCTCCGCTGACCAAAGATGATATGCAAAGACTCGATCGGTTTTATCCTGCAACCTTAGTGAAGATCGCCAAAAATGAGCGGCTCGATGCTCAAGATATTATCCATATGACCCGCGCTGGAGTAGCCGATCCGTCGATCATTGAGATAATCGACCGCACGAACAGTGTATTTTACCTAAGCCAAGTCAATGAGCAAGAGCTAAGACAAGCAGGAGTTTCGAAAAAAGTGATTTCTGTTATGCAAAAAACTACCGAATTTTGATACAGTATTCCTATGCAATCTACAACCCTCGATTCTAAGATCGCGATAGCGTCGGAGCCATTTGTCAAGAAGTTTGCCACCATCAATCGGGGGCATGTCCTCTTCCACACCTTCTTTATTGTTGCCCTCTCGATTGGAATGATCATCTTCGGACTACTCTTCTCACGCTTTCTCCAATCCATTGCAATGGCCCTCTGGCTCGCCGGAATTTTTCTGACCGTTTTCACCTACTTAGTCCTTCTCTTCTATCTCCAGGGGAGACGACCTGAACGACTGATGCAATTGCGCGATGAGTTCATGGAAATGGCTCAAAGTCGCATCCCATTTGAACCTGGCACGCTCGAGTACCACTGCTGCATCACCGAGGCGATCGTCCATTTTATCGGACAGCTGCGCATTCCCAATGTCGAAAATCGGCTTGTGGTCACCTCCGAGACGCTCACCTATCTGGTCGGCAAATTTCTCATTTGGACCAGGTGGAAAGATCTGCTGAAGATCAAGGAGATGCTGCTGCTCACCTCAATTGAAGAGCACATTCGGCTCATCAAGAGAGATCCGACCGATTTAGAGGCCCACTCTTCGCTCGCGAGCAATTATGTCACCCTCGCAACCCTCTACCAAGATCCCCGCAAACTGGCCCTCAATCAGCAGCTAATCTGGACTCCTCCTGAGTATGAATCTGAGGAGATGCGCAAAAAGTTTGAGATGGCGCTTGAGCGGGCAATCGAAGAATACCACATTATCGACGCCTACGCCCCTAATAACGCTTGGGTCCATGCCCAAAAAGCGACCCTCTACAAAGAGCTCGACAACCCCGATGCCGAGCAGAAGGAATACGAGCATATCCTGACAATCGACCCGCAAAACGTGGAGATCCTCTTCCGCCTAGGCAAGCTCTATTTCCGCAAAGGGGAAAATGTCCGGGGTCTAAAAATCTACGACCAGCTGCAAGATCTCAATGAAGAAAAGGCCCAAGAACTCATCAACTACTACGACGCCTATTCGGTCGCAGCCCTCCGTTTATGAATGTGCAGACTTCTTTCTCGCCAGGTTTGCCAATCTGCCCCATTGCCTCATTCATGAAATCGATTCTGAAGAAAAGCTGCTCGCCTTCTATCACACCTGCCCGCTCCTCCAAGAGGCGATCGAGCTTGCCAGTCCCAGCCTGCACCAAGCGCTAAAAAAAGGAAAAGGACTCCCCGCACTCGGCAACTATTTTACCCGCATGTGCACTCGCACAACACCCTTTGGCCTATTTACCTCAGTCGCCTGGGGAGAATTTAGTGACGTTACCGATCTGCACTTTGACCCGCGCGAAATCATCGTCAATTCACATGCCTATGTAGAACGGACCTTTTCTTTAAGTAAAGAAATCCAGAATCAAGTGGAAGAAGCGGCAGATCAACTTTGGCACGCCACCCAATCAAAGAAGCGGATTTCCAAAACCCTGTACCGTTATTTTCTGGAGAAATACGGCCCCTACCGCTTTGTCCCCCTCACCGAGCTATTGGACAATTCCATGGTGCACACTATCCTGCGCTCGAAAGGGGAAGAGATGCCACAAGGTGATCCCCCACCCTCGCTAGAGATCTATTTTCAACTTTCGGCAAATAACGAGCTCATCCTCACTGGCCTCTCGACCCAGGCGCTATCGACCTTTGGCCGCTTTACCTACTTATTGGATGAGACCAGAATTGACACCATGAAGGACTTTATAAAAAATGAGGAAGAACTCTACCCCCATATCCTCTTCGTTGAAACCTCATTTATCCCCGAAAAAGCTCCCTCGCTCGCCTATTATACTCCTCTGCGAAAAACACAATTTAATGACATCGATCTAGACGAGATCCTGATCGGAGCCAATGCGGATCACCTCTATGCTTTTTCAAACAAACGCAATCAAGAGCTCTCGTTCGTCCCTGCTACCTCACTCAATCTTGAGCTAGCCCCCATTGCCATCCAGTTATTGATCACTATTTCACGATCGAGATATGGGCACCTCGACTTCTTACCCAAACTGCCGGTTGAAAATCATATGAGCAATCATGCCGTGGAATTTGTCGTCCCCCTCATTCGAAAAACCCCTTCACCTCCAAAACAAATCCACTATCCTCTAACGAAACAATATTCCTTGCAGGAGCGGATCGGCACTGATTGGTTCTACGTAAAGCTCTATCTTCAGCAGGAATGTGCCGACGATTTTCTAAAACAGTTAGATTTCCCCACCCCATGGTTTTATGTCCGCTACAAAGATGCCCGGTTTCATCTGCGCTTACGCGTCCGCTCTTCATTTTTGCATTGGGTCAATACTCTTCTATTAGAAAAGCAGATCGAAGATTACTCCATTTGTCCCTATGAACGGGAGATCGAGCGCTATAAATGCATGGAAGCGGCCGAACAGATCTTTCATCAAGATAGCCTCGCGTGCATCCATCTATTAAAGCATAAGAAGGAGCTCGACTTGCCACTTCCTGTGCTTGGCGCATATGGAATCCTCCATTATTTGCGCTTTTACAAGGGGCCTAACTTGTTTGACTCAGTGAAAGTTAGGGGGATTCGAGGGTTAAAATATGAGCCTAATGCCATTTTGGAAGCTGCATATGCCCACATTGACTTTGGCGATTACAAGCCAAGTTTCACCGCAATGGATAGCCTGATACATATGCACTGCAACCGGCTAGGCTTAAGTCCAAAGATGGAACTCAAAGCACGCGCTATTGCAAATTACTTCCTAAAAAAACGCTTTCCAGTCCACTGTCCCAATCAGGATGCCGCCGATGCATAGGACATTTGCTTTATAATTGAGCACCTCAGAATAGAGCATTCGCCCCAAAATTTAGCCTAGGCTTCTCGATACTATCCCATTTACGACGATCGATTTTTGGCAGCTTTCTATACCGCCTATCGGAAGGCTTTTGAGTGATTTTGGGTATACGGCATTAAGATAGTTTATTCTTTTCTAATATAGATCTTAGTTCCATT
>JAGVJV010000268.1 GCA_020050965.1 Parachlamydiales bacterium | reverse complement strand
GAAGAGTTCTTGGGAGAAGCGGGGTACGTGAGAAAAGCGTTTGGCAGATCGCTCGGATAGTTTTCCGTTGAGGAGGATCACTTTACCCCCCTGTTTTTTCACGGCACGCATTTGGTTCATCCAGAAATCGCTCTCAGAGAGGATCAGGAGCTGAGGTTTAAGCCGTTTGACGAGGCGATGCATGATCCAGGAGAAGTCGAGGGGCAGGAGAAAATAGGCGTCTGCATTCGGTAGGCTCCGCTTCGCTTCAGCTTGTCCGGTGGTAGTTGTGGTGGAGAGGTAAATGGGGACTTCAGGGTAGTTTTGGCGCAGTTTTTTGTAGATGGGGGCCATGATTTTAGTCTCCCCCATCGAAACGCTGTGGATCCATATGCAGGGGGTGGATGAGGGTGGGGGCAGGCGCATTCCCAATCGCATCAAAATCGTCCCTCGGTACTTTTTCTGCAAAAGCCATTTCGGAATTGCAAAGAAGCTACCGAGGATGAGCAGTAGGTTATAGAGCATCAGTTTTTAACCACGACGTTGAGCAGTTTATTCGGGATGAAGATCACTTTTTGGATCTCCCCTTCCATGTACTTGGCTAGTCTCGCATCGGCTTTAGCGAGTTTGAGGATCTCTGCTTCAGTTTTGTCGATTGGAAGATCCCATTTCCCACGTAATTTTCCGTTGATCTGGAAGACGTAGGTGGCGCTTTTGTCGATGAGGTAGTCGGGGTTGGCTTGGGGATAAGGCTCATAGGTCAAGCTAGTTGTCCCGCCGAGATGTTCCCAAAGCTCCTCGGCCAGGTGTGGCGCAAAGGGATATAGAGATTGGGTGGCCATTTTGAGAACCGATTTTGGGTAACCTTGGAGCGCTGTGAAGTTGTTGATAAACTCCATCATTTTGGCAATGGCTGTGTTGAATTGGAGGTTCTCAATGTCTTTTTCAACATCATTGATGAGCCGATGTCCCAACTTGAGTGCCTCTTCGCTCTGCTCTTCTGTCACTTTATCGGAATAAACCATGTCGTAAAAGCGGTTTAAAAAGCGGCGGCAGCCGTGGACTGCGTCGCTATTCCAGAGTTTTTCCTTTTCAAAGGGTGCCATGAACATCTCGTAGAGGCGGAGCGCATCAGCCCCATACTCTTCGATCATTTCGTCCGGGGTCACTCCATTGAGCTTGGATTTGGACATTTTCTCAATTTGGGACTCGAGGATCGCTCCAGTGCCAAGTTGTCGATAAACGCCATCCGCCTCTTCTACCTCTTCGGGAGCGATGTAACTGCCTTTAGGTAATTTGTAGGCGCGTGCGGTGACGAGACCCTGATTGCGGAGTGTCTGGAATGGCTCAGGTGTTGAGACGAGTTTACAGTCGTAGAGCACTTTGTGCCAAAAGCGGGCGTAGAGGAGGTGCAGGACGGCATGTTCCACTCCCCCGACGTACATATCGACGGGAAGCCAATAGCTCTCTTTTTCGTGATCCCAGGCGGCGAGTTCATTATGCGGGTCGCAGAAACGGAGGTAATACCAGCAGGAGCCTGCCCATTGGGGCATGGTGTTGGTTTCTCGCTGAGCTCGCTTTCCTGTCTTGGGATCGGTGATGTTGACCCAATCAGGCACCCGAGCGAGTGGGCTTTCGCCGGTCTCGGTCGGTTTAAAGTCGATGAGTTCAGGTGGGCAAAGGGGCAATTCGCTGATATCGAGGGTCCGTTTGGTCCCATCTTCAAAATGGAGGATGGGGAAGGGTTCGCCCCAATAACGCTGCCGGGAGAAAAGCCAGTCGCGTAGTTTATAAGAGACTGTTCCCTCGCCATATCCGCAGCTTTCAAGCCATTGGATGGTCTTTTCTTGAGCTTCTTTAATAGGGAGATGATTGAGGTTGAGGCTCTCATTTTGGCTGTTGATAATGGTTCCGGAATCGGGATCGACAACAGGTAGGATATCTAGCCCATATTTTTCGGCAAATTCTCTATCACGCTCATCGTCGCTCGGGACGGCCATGATTGCCCCGGTCCCGTAGCTCATGAGGACATAGTCTGCAACCCAAATAGGGATCTGGGTATTAGTGGCAGGGTTAATCGCATAGGCGCCAGTCCAAACCCCTGTCTTTTCTTTGGCAAGTTCAGTACGCTGCATATCGCTTTTGCTCGCTGCCGATTTCTTATAGTCTTCTACCGCAGCCCGCTGTTCTTTAGTTGTAATGAGCTCAATAAGGGGATGTTCGGGCGCAAGGACGCAAAAAGTGACGCCGAAAAGGGTGTCTTGGCGGGTAGTAAAGACGGTAAATTTCTCATCGGTTTTTGCCACTTTAAAATGGATTTTTGCCCCTTCGCTTCGGCCGATCCAATTAGTCTGGAGCCGTTTGAGGTAATCGGGCCAATCGAGCAGGCTGAGATCTTCAAGTAATCTTTCAGCATAGGCGGTAATTTTAAGGACCCACTGACGTAAAGGGCGGCGCTCAACGGGATATCCCCCTTCTTTGGAAAAGCCCCCTTCTACCTCTTCGTTGGCTAGGACGGTTCCAAGAGCCGGACAATAGTTGACAAGGAGCTCAGCTTCATAGGCTAAACCTTTTTCATAGAGCTTGGTAAAGATCCATTGGGTCCATTTATAATAATCGGGCTCGCTGGTGGCAATTTCGCGGCTCCAATCGTAACTAAGCCCTAGCGATTTGAGCTGCCTTCGATAGGTGGCAATGTTCTTCTGGGTGGTGACTGCCGGGTGGGTTCCGGTGCGGATTGCATATTGCTCTGCAGGAAGGCCAAAACTATCCCAGCCCATCGGGTGCAGGACGTTGAACCCTTTCTGCCTTTTATAGCGGGCTAAAATATCGGTAGAGGTGTAGCCGGTGACGTGGCCGACGTGCAGCCCTGAGCCTGAAGGGTATGGGAACATATCGAGGACGTAGTACTTGGGTTTACTACGGTCCACTTCCGACTTGAAGATCTGCCGATCTTCCCAAATTTTTTGCCACTTTTGTTCTATTCTTTGATGATCGTATTTATCCATGTAAAACAGTATAGAAAATTGCCTACTTATTTTCTACAGTGTTGTCAAAAAATCTCTGAGCTATTATAGTAATATACTAAGAGCTTAAAAATTTTATTCGAGATGGAAATTATGGCGGAAGTCGCAACATTCAAAAAAAACAAGATTGAATTAAAGGAATATGACTACTCAAAGGATATCCAGAATCGGATTTTGATGGCTCAGTTCACCATCTTGGATGTTGAGGTCTTGGAGGAAATCCTCTATAGCTCCCTTAGGATCCCCACATCCCTCTTGGAGCAAAACCTTGGGCTAAATACAGCGCAACTGCAAAAGATTTTGGACAAACTCTCTAAGAGCAATCTGTTTCAGGTTTCAGGCGGCTTTGTTATTGTCGATAAGGATATGCGCAAGTATTACGAGATGCAGATCCTCAAATTCGAAGACGATTTTGAACCGGGCATGGAGTATTTGCAGGGGTTGCTGCGCAAGGTCCCTATCCATATTCTCCCAAACTGGTACTCAATTTCCCGCACCTCAGATAATATCTTTGAGTCAATCGTTGAAAAATACCTTCACTCCCCTCAAGCTTTTCAACGCTATTTGATGGAACTCCATTTAAGCGACGTGATACAAAAAGGGATCATGAACGCAGTCTATCAATCTCCCGGTTATGAGGTTGAAGCGAGCGACATGATCAAGAAGTTCAAGCTGACCCAAGAAGAGTTTGAAGAGCACATGCTCTATCTAGAGTTTAGCTTTGTCTGTTGCATCCGCTATAAGAAAAAAGGCGATCGATACGTCGAGATGATCACACCCTTCTTCGAGTGGCAAGAGTACTTATGTCATG
>JAGVJV010000136.1 GCA_020050965.1 Parachlamydiales bacterium | reverse complement strand
CCAGCGACGCCGATTGATGGTGACAAGTCACCATCTAGCAAAGCGGCGACAAGTCGCCGCACTCCATAAGCTCCCAAACCCCTTCTCGTCACTTATGGGTAATAGGATGCGCACACGGGCACGGGCACGAATAACCCTGGCGAAACGTGGGGTTAATACGACTTAGCAAATACCGCATCTAAAGTCGCTTCACGCCCAGTTAAGACACACTTTCCTTTCGTTCCACTTTGCTCCAATGGCAAACAACGAATGGTCACTTTGAGGTCTTTCAATAACTCTTCTGTCGCAGGATCGCCACACCATTTTGCTAAAACAAATCCCCCATGAATTTCGGGTTTTTCTTCATTTTTAGGCGTGAAGAATTTTCGTAATTGATCGAAATTTTCAATATCACGGTACAAATGGGCTTCACGATAGGCCTTAGCTTGTGCGTAATAAGTCTGCTGAATATCTTCTAAAATCCCTACCACCTGCTCAACCAGTTGAGGAATCGACATCGACTGCTTCTCTTTAGGAGAGCGGTCTCGTCTGGCCACCATCACGGCTTGTGCTTCTACATCTCGAGGACCTACCTCTAGACGCAGTGGAATGCCTTTTTTAATCCACTCCCAGTTTTTATCGCCCCCTCTCTTATCACGCTTATCGACATGCACAATCACAGGCATTCCCTTCAATTGCTGTTGTCTCAGATCCTGTGCCAAACGCTCTGCATAGGCGAACACTTCTGCCTCTAGTTCAGGTTTAGGGATAATCGGAATAATCACAATATGCTTAGGAGCAATTCGTGGGGGCAACCGCAATCCATCATCATCGCCGTGCGACATAATCAATCCCCCAATCACACGGGTGGACAATCCCCAAGAAGTGGTATAGGCATACTCCAATTGCCCCTCTTTATTGCTAAAGCGAATATGAGACGCTTTCGCAAAATTTTGGCCTAAGTAATGGGACGTACACGATTGGAGGGCTTTGCGGTCATACATCATCGCTTCGAGGGTATAGGTGTTTTGAGCTCCAGGAAAACGCTCTCCCGGCGATTTTTCTCCCACAATGACAGGAATCGCTAAAACTTCTTCTAAGATCACGCGGTAAACTTCTAGCATTTTAAGAGTTTCTTCCACTGCCTCTTCATGCGTCGCATGAGCCGTATGCCCCTCTTGCCAAAGAAATTCGGTCGTACGCAAAAAAATACGTGTCCGCATTTCCCAACGCACGACATTTGCCCATTGATTAATGAGAAGCGGAAGATCACGATAAGACTCTACCCAACGAGAAAAGGAATCGCCTATAATTGTCTCGGAAGTGGGACGCACAACCAAAGGCTCTTCTAATTCACCCGCAGGAATTAAACGTCCCTCTTTTTCCTCTAACCGATGATGCGTCACAACTGCACATTCTTTAGCAAATCCTTCCACGTGAGCGGCTTCTTTTTCGAAGAAACTGAGAGGAATAAACAAAGGAAAATACGCATTTTCATGTCCGGTCGCTTTAATCTTATCGTCAAGCTGACGTTGAAGATTTTCCCAAATCCCATATCCCCAAGGCTTAATGACCATACAGCCTCTTACAGGTGAGTTTTCGGCTAAATCAGCCGCTTTAATCACCTGTTGATACCATTCTGGATAATCCTCTTCTCGCGTAGGATGAATCGCACTTTTTTCTTGATTTTTTGTCATTGTTGTCATCTTGGTTAAGGCTTATTTTTGGTCTTTAAGCATACAAAATTGCGTATTCTAAGTGCAAGAAAAAGCACCTATTTCAATTTATCTTACCCAACTCTAACGCTTGATTCACTGCCTGCTGTAAAAGGGCCTCCGTTTGCGGATTGCGTTCAAAAGAATCATCCCCCACCGCTGTCACAGGACGCACATGCATCAACGCGTTACAGATATAAAGACTTGCCCCAGACAACAACTGCTGAACCGTCGTATGAGCCTCATACACAGGTAACGCGAGATGATCCAAAATAGCGTGTAAAAAAATGCCTTTCAAATAAGGGAGCTGGCGATGAGGCACTCCACACCCGTTCTGATCGATCCAAAAAAGATTCGCACAACTGGTTTCTAATAAATATCCTTCTTTTGTTTGCGTCACGCTATCATCAAACCCTTGCTGCTTGGCATAGTTGCGCATATAAAGATAATCGAGATAAGCTAAACTTTTGAGATGAGCTAATGGCCTCTCAAAAGGCTGTGGAAAAAGACATAATCTGAAAGAATCTGTACTGGAAGCTTGATAAGGTTGCAAAGTCAATAACAAATGGTCCGCTGTGAGAATCATTCTCAGCCGCCACGTCCCTCTCATCGCCTGATTGCGCTCAATCAACTCTTGTAACCATTCCAATCGAATAGCTGGACAATTCAAATTCAAAAAATGCGCCTGCTCTTCTAATCGTTTGAGATGCGCAGACAAGAACTCACACTGCCCTTCATGCACTCTTAAAGTCGTAAAAACTCCTTCTCCAAATAGGAATCCACGGTCCGTTATACTTACCTTCGCTTCATTCTCAAGATAAAAGATCCCATTTAAAAAGACCCAACGTTCCATCAAGCTGATCCTTCCACTTGAAAAACACGAAAAAGGGAAGATCCTTTAAAAAGAGTCTCCTGGTATTCTTGCTCGGGATCAGAATCAAACACAATTCCGCTCCCCAACTGCAAGGAACAGATGCCTTGATCAATCACCGACGTGCGAATGGCAATATTGAAATCAAAATCTCCTTGCGCGGTAAAATAGCCAATAGAGCCCGTATAAAGACCACGAGGGCGATTTTCTAGTTCTTCAATGACTTCCATTGCTCTCAGTTTAGGACATCCGGTGATCGAACCACCTGGAAAACAAGCCCGTACAATGTCTAAAGGAGTCAATTTTTGTCTCACTTTGGAACGGATAATCGATAACAAATGAAAGACATTCGTATAAGCTTCACAACGCCATATTTCTGCTGTCGTCACACTTCCAACCTCACTCACCTTTCCTAGATCGTTGCGCATCAGATCGGTAATCATCAATAATTCTGCACGCTCTTTAGGAGAGGCCAACAAGCGCATTTTGAATTGCTGATCTTCCTCCGCTGTGCGTCCTCTTGGCATCGTCCCTTTGATCGGACGGGTCTCTAACTCGTGTCCTTTTTTGCGTAAAAAACGCTCAGGTGAAGTCGAAATAATCGTTGTAGACTCGCCACAAAAATAAGCTGAAAAAGGAGCAGGATTGAGTTGACACATGTGGCGAAAAGCAGAAAACGGTCTTCCTTGGCAAGGGAAACGAAATTCTTGCGAAAGATTGACTTGATAAATTTCTCCCGCTCGAATGAGCGCTTTTGCTGCTTGGACTTTATGAATATAAGCAGATTTTCGATCTGGGTCCGTAGGAAAGGGAAAAAGAGCGGCTGACGGCGTCTTTGGCACTAGGGCGACAGGAGAGGGAGTTAACTCTTTAAAAAAATGCTCCCACCCTTCTGGGACAGATAAACGCTTGATCCATCGATGAGCTTTTTCCTCGATTTGTTCTAAGTCAACAGAAGCCACATGAACGGTTGTAAGCTGAGTGTGATGATCGAGAACTAGAACAAGTGCACAATGTTGCCAGTAGGCATCGGGCACAGAGCTCGCCTGATAGGGTAAAACTTTATCTTGATCGGCATAAGCTCCTAAACCATACCCTAACCAACCAAAGGCGATCGCATGAGGCTCTGCATCAGAAAAAAAAGAAGAAAAATACTCTTGAAGTCCTTGCCAAGGATGCACAACTTGCCTGACTTGCGTCTGCTTTCCCCGTCGCAAAAAGAATTGATGATCATGCACTGTCAACGTTTCAAACGGGAATAATCCAAGAAAAGAATAACGAGCCGCATCTAAATTTCCTCCGGAGTACAGTAAGCAAGTCCCTGTCCAATCGGCAAAGAAATCAGCGACCTCCAACAAGAGCGTAGAAGTCATAGATGTCAGACTCAATCTTTGATACATAAAAATAGCTCATTTATACGGAATACTTTAAGAGAAAAGGGGAGTTATGATATACAAGTTAACGATTTTTACAAATCCCTCGTTTTCTAGCCAAGGTTAAAAGATGAATAAGAGCATTTTCAGATTTCTATTCGTTCTTTCATTAATGTTTTTCAGCAACGTTCAGGGACTCTTTCCTCATCGAGAGTTAATTGATGATGAGATGGCAGCTCAACTGATTACCGTGATCACAACCACAAATCCGATTCCATCCCTCCCAAATCCAAAATATCTTTATGCCACTCAAGCCAGTTTAACGAAAATTCCGGCTTTAAGAAAATGTAAAAAAATTATTGTGTTTGATGGAATTTGTCCAGGCTATGAAGACAGAGCAGAAGACTACGACATGTATAAAACTCATGTCGCGAGTCTTATCGATACGGATCCTTATTTTATGAATACAGAATTGGTTTTTTGCGACCAATGGGTTCATTTGACAGGAACAGTCAGAGAAGCTTTGAAGCATGTCACTACTCCGTTTATCTTTATTTATCAACATGATGACATCTTAGCTAAGCCTTTTGATTTAAATGGCTGCCTCAGAACAATGCGAGCAAATCCCTCGATTAAATATATTCACTTCTCCCATCATGCGAATCAAGGTTCTCATTCAGGTGATATGGACACGACGTGGTATGGCCCTGTCGACAGCCGTATTAAAGGGGGCAGTTTTGTTCCTTTAACACGCTTCTTCGGATGGTCAGATTATGCGCATATGACGACTGTCGATTATTATCAACAGGTCGTGCTTCCTCTGTGTGAAGGTCGTCATGGTCCGATGGAATGGTGCGTGCATTCTGCCATGAAAGAGCAGTTGAAAGGAGTCAAAGAAGCCTCAAAAATTAATCAAATTCACTCCTTTTTTGGGACCTATTTATATGGCGACTTGAAAGATGGAAGCTATATTTTCCATAGCAATGGCAAGCTCCCGTAAAAGATTTAGAGATTGTCTACGGATTTATAAGCACTTAGAAATCCGTAGACAGTCTCTTAGCCCTTAATCCTCTAATAAGGAAAAATAAAAATGAGCAAACGTTTTCTTCAATTTCTATGGATTCTCCCCTTATTTATTGTCGCTCACATTCACTCAAGCCCTCATCGCGGCGAACTGATTGATGACAATCTAGCAGCCCAACTGATCACAGTGATTACCACAACGAGCCCGCTTCCTTCGATGCCGAGCTTGCAACATCTTTATCCTGCTCAAGCGAGTTTAGCAAAAATTCCTGCCTTCACAAAGTGCAAAAAAATTATTGTATTTGATGGAATTTCCCCTAGCTATGAAGACAGGGCGGCCGAGTATGAGATGTACAAAAATAATGTCATGAGTCTTATCGATACCGATCCTTATTTTACAAATACGGAACTGGTTTTTTGTGAGAAATGGGTGCATTTGGCAGGAACGATCAAAGAAGCCATAAAACATGTGAAAACACCTTTTATCTTCATTTATCAACACGACGACATTTTACTACGAGAATTTGATTTAAAGGGCTGTTTAGGCTCTATGATCTTGAATCCGCTGATTAAGTATATTCACTTAACGCGTTATCCTAATCAAGGGCTTCCCCATACGGGTGATATCGCCACTACCTGGTACGGACCGGTCGATAATTATGTGCAAGGAGGAAGTCTAGTGCCTTTAACAAGGTGCTTTGGATTTTCAGATTATGCGCATATCTCGACTGTGAACTATTATAAAAGCGTCGTCTTGCCTATTTGTCAAAATAGACGAGGTTTCATGGAAACATTTATGCAAGCTGAGATGAAAAAGCGATTGGTCGGACAGCAAGAAGAGTCAAAGATTAATCGAATTCATGCTTTGTTTGGGACCTATTTTTACGGTGACTTAACAGATGGGTGCTATATCTTCCATAGCAATGGAAGCTGGAAAGATCCCCAGTAAAGCTAAAAGTAAGCGTTCACGGGGATAGGGGTCAGGCCTGACCCCTATCCCCGTGAACGCTTACTTTTAGCTTTACTGGGGATCTT
>JAGVJV010000158.1 GCA_020050965.1 Parachlamydiales bacterium | reverse complement strand
TCTGTTGGAGTCCGCTTAGGCCCAGCCTTTAACTTTTCAGAAGTGATGGCAAAAGTGGGGATTAAGTCGCTCACTTTGACCGATGGTAAAGATAAAGATGTTCTAAACCCCTTCCGGCCTTGGAAAGAGGGAGAAGAACAGTTTCTTCAAGCGATTGTCGGAGCAGAATATGAGCGCTTTGTCGATATCGTGACGGCAGCACGGAAACAGCTCGATCGGGACAAACTAGTGAACGTCTATGGAGCTAACGTCTTTGATGCCAAAGCAGCGCAAGAATATGGTTTCATCGACAATGGCAATTCTAATTACGACGAGGCATTGAGCGCTCTAGCTAAAGCTGCAGGCCTTGGAGAGAATGAAAAATATCAGGTGCTTGAGATCTCCTATTCCGAGTCATTTTTCACTGAATTAAAGGACAAGCAGACAAAACTCCTCAATGGAAAAATCGAGCATGTTTTCCCCACAGGAACCTACACAAATTCTGAATTGAGTGGAAAACTACTCTACTTGTACCAACCTTGAAAAAAATCTACATCCTAGACGCAGTCAACTTTTTATTCAGGTCCTACTATGCCATAGGACCTATGACGAATCCCAAAGGGCAGTCGACCGGGGCTCTCTACGGTTTCATCCGCTCTATTTTTAAAATCATCAAAGAATTTGCCCCAGGCCATCTTGTTGCTGTTTTCGATGGACCTGAGAGCACGAAAAGCCGCAAGGAGATCTATAGCGATTACAAGATCCACCGAACAGGCATGCCCGACGATCTCTATCCTCAGCTCGAGCAGGCAAAATATTTCTGTGAAATCGCCGGGATCCCCTATCTGGCCGTCCCGGGAGTCGAAGCTGACGATGTGATCGGCAGTATCGCTAAATGGACAGACACCAAAAAAACCGAGACCTATCTCTGCTCGAGCGATAAAGATCTGTCTCAGCTGGTCACTGAACATGTCTTTGTCCTCAACATCCACAAAAACAATCTGATCATGGATAGGGCAAAGGTCAAGGAGATCTTCGGAGTCTTTCCAGAGCAAATTGTCGATCTACTCGCGATGATGGGCGATACCTCGGACAACATCCCTGGCCTCGGCGGTATTGGCCCTAAGACAGCAGCAGAACTGCTGGGTGAATTCGGCACACTGAATGCAATCTTGGAGAATCCAGATCAGCTAAAAGGGAAAAAAGCGGAAATTTTTCGAGAGGGGAAAGAACTCGCTCATCTGTCGCAAAGACTTGCCACGATCGATACGAATATCGATTTTCCCAAAGAGGATGACTTCTTTAGACTCAAAGAGCCTCATCTGGAAAAGGTCAAAGCTTTCTACCAAGAAATGCATTTCATGACCCTTCTAAAAGAACTTCACCTCCCTGAGAAAAAAAAGGAAGAACTCGATCTCGATTTTGGCGTGGATGCAAGCGAGGTGAGCTATACACTCATCAATGACGAGCAAGAACTGGTCAAATTGCTTAAAGAGCTGGGCAGATTCAAGCAACTGTGCATCGACACAGAAACCACTTCCATATTGCCTATGCAAGCCGAACTCGTCGGCATAGGGATTGGCGCAGAGCCAAAAAAAGCCTGGTACATCCCCGTGAATGGATCCATCCCCAAACGACAAGTGATCTCGCATCTAAAACCTCTGCTGCAAAATCCCGAGATCTGCTTTTTCGGACATAATCTCAAATACGATTTGCATATTCTGCGCAACGTAGGGATCGATGTCAAAAATATTGGCTTCGATACGATGCTCGCCTCCTACTTAATAGCCCCCCAAAGGCAACGTCATGGCTTGGATCCCTTGACTCTAGAGTTTTTCAGCAAAGTGAAAATCCCTATCACCGATCTAATCGGAAAAGGGAAAAGCGAAATTTCGATGACGGAAGTTCCTCTAGAACAGGTAGCAGCCTATTGCTGTGAAGATGTCGACTACACGATCCGGCTCAAGCAGCTCTTTGAGAAAGAAATGGAAGAGAAACATCTGCAAAAACTGTTTCAGCAGATCGAAATGCCGCTCTTGCCCGTTTTGCTCGAGATGGAAGAGAAGGGAATATTCCTCGACACTTCGCAAATGGATGCGATGCATGATGCTCTGGAGAAAAAATTAACAGATCTGACTCTGACGATTTTCAACTACGCGAATGAAAGCTTTAATCTCAACTCACCAAAACAGTTGGGAGAGGTGCTTTTCGATCGGATGGGAATTCGCCCGGCTAAAAAAACAGCGACGGGCTACTCGACAAGCGCCGATGTCTTAGAAGGGCTGCAAGACACCCATCCCATCATCCCTCTCATTCTCGAATACCGGACCTTTGAAAAACTCCGCTCTACATACGTCGACACACTGCCTCAGCAGATCAACCCTAAAACTCATCGAATTCACTGCACCTTTAATCAGTCGGGCACTGCAACGGGCCGCCTTTCCTGCCAAGACCCCAATTTGCAAAACATCCCTGTCCGGACAGAAGAAGGGCGCAAAATCCGCTCTGCCTTTATCCCGCAGCAACCCGATTGGAGTTATCTCGCCGGCGACTATTCCCAGATTGAACTGCGTCTCCTTGCCCATTTGAGCGAAGACCCCGCCCTGATTCAAGCCTTCCAAGCGGGCGAGGATATCCATAGTTACACGGCATCGCTCGTCTTCGGAGTACTGTTGAAAGAAGTTACCCCTCAAATGCGCCATGCTGCTAAAGCGGTCAACTTCGGCATTTTGTATGGACAGCAGGCCTTTGGGCTCTCTAAAGAACTGGGCATTTCAACTGAAGAGGCCAAATCGTTCATCAACACCTACTTTGACCGGTATAAAAGAGTAGGCGATTACTTAGAAGGCTGTAAAGAGAGCGCCCGCCGACTGGGCTATTCGATGACTTTATGCGGGCGGAAACGGCCTATCCCCGAAATGGACAATAAAAATTCGTTCATTAGGCAGGCGGCAGAGCGGCTTGCCATCAATACCCCTTTGCAGGGAACAGCAGCCGATCTCATCAAAATGGCGATGATACAAATCCAACAAAAATTACACCCGTTCCAAGGGTATATGGTGCTCCAGATCCACGATGAACTGATTTTCGAGCTCCCCGACCACGAGATTGCCACTCTCAAACCCCTTGTCAAAAATACGATGGAAAATGTGATGCAACTAAAAATTCCACTTGTCG
>JAGVJV010000257.1 GCA_020050965.1 Parachlamydiales bacterium | reverse complement strand
GATCGGCGGCATCGTGGTCTATTTGTGGCTCACATTGGAGTGGGCAGTTTTACCTACACACTCGAGGTTGATAAATCGCTTTACAGAGCAAAGCGAAGTTGAGACAGCGATGACAAAATATGCACCTCGCGATGGGATTTATGTCATTACTCAGTGTTATGAAAAAGAGCCTGCAGCTAAGCATGGGCCTTTTATCTTTGTAAATATCAAACGGGATGCCCAGTGTACTTCGATGGTTCGTCCCATGGTGATCGGCATTCTCATGCAAATAGTCGCCGCCGCCTTCATCACCTATCTGCTATTGCAAGCAAAAGTGATGAAATATTGGGGCAGGGTTTGGTTTGTAACCGTGATCGGGATAGTTGTCGCCATTTTAGGCGCTCTTCCTGCATGGAACTGGTGGCAATTCCCAGCATCGTGGGCAGCACTCGAGGTTTTCGACCTAGTTTTCGGTTGGTTCCTCGGCGGCCTTGTTATTGCAAAGCTAGTTAAGAATTAATAATCCCAAGGGCGGGCTTATCGTTGATAAGTTCGCCCACCAATGTCTGGTGATTACATCCTGTAATCTTCACTCTCTGCAAAGATCCAATTAGCTCATCTCCACCCTCGAAAATCACCTTTTTCCAACAACGGGTTCTACTTTTGAGTTGCTCCGATTTGTTGCGCTGTTCAACCAGCACTTCCAACTCTGAGCCGATAAACCCTTGCATCTCTTCATTGCAGATCTCTTGGTGAAGCTGAATAAGCCTTTGCAGCCGCTGGTTCTTGACCTCTTCGGGCACATCATCTTTCCAACGATAGGCAGGAGTCCCTTTGCGAGCGCTATAGGCAAAGAGAAAGGCTACCGAATAGCGGATCTGCTTGAAGATGTCATAGGTCATCTGGAATTCTTCTTCGGTCTCCGTAGGGAATCCGACGATGATATCGGTGCCCAGAGCTACATTGGGCACAATTTTCCTTAGAAGTTCGACCTTCTCGAGGTATTGCTCCAGAGTGTAGCGCCGATTCATCTTACGCAAAATGCGGCTTGAGCCTGCCTGGATGGGGAAGTGGACAAATTCGCACAGAGATGGAAGATCGCGGATCGCCTCCATTAGTTCAACCGTGATATCGCAAGGGTGAGAGGTCATGAAGCGGATCCGCTCGATCCCCTCAATTTTATCGAGTTGATAAAGCAGATCATGGAAGAGGACATTCCACTGCGGCATATCTTTACCATAGCTATTGACATTCTGTCCGAGCAAAGTGATCTCTTTATACCCCTTAGCGGCGAGCTGCCTACATTCTGCAACAATATCCTCTGCGGGACGGGAAACCTCTTTTCCACGAGTGTAGGGGACGACGCAATAGGTACAGTATTTGTCACAACCACGAATGATCGAGACAAAAGCCTTGACTGGGTCATCGCGCACGGCGTCAAAATAATTGAGATTTTCTTCAAAAGTTGTGTCGGTGCGGATCGTCTGCTTGCCCGTTTCAATCACCTCATCCAAGACCGTATTTAAATCAGAAATATTATTGGTCCCGATGACAAAATCAACGTGGGGCAATTTGCGGAAGATGCGGTCTTTTTTGGCCATCGCCATGCACCCTGTCACCCCAATGATCGACCGTTTGTTGGGGGAGCGGCCCATCTGCCCGATTTTGCCCATGACCTTGCGCTCAGCCAAATCGCGGATTGAACAGGTATTAAATAGAAGCAGATCAGCGTCGGCTTCTTCTTGGACCCGGGTAAGACCCCGTTTTTCTAAGGCGCCAATCATCAGCTCGGAGTCGAGCTCATTCATCTGACAGCCATAGGTTCTGACAAAAAAAGTTTTCAAATTCCGCTTTTGCATTAGAAGCCCTCTCTGTTTAGAATAGAGAATTCTAGACCATTCAAGGATCTAAGAAAACTAAAAAATTTTTTTACAACGCAATATAAGGAAAAAACCTCTTGGCAAAAATTGAGCATCTCGCATATGCTTAAGTCGCATTTAAAAAAGACCTAGAAAAATGAAAAAGACTAGACTACCAACTTCAACACTCCTGACCAAAGAAGAGGCCATTGCAGAGCGTAAGTGGTTACTCCTCGATGCAAAAGGAAAAACTTTAGGCCGTTTTGCTTCAGAAGTGGCTAAAATTTTACGCGGAAAGCATAAGCCCAATTTTACTCCTCACGTCGACTGCGGCGATGGGGTAATTGTGATCAATGCAAACCAAATTAAAGTCACTGGTGCAAAAGAAGCCCAAAAAATTTATTATCATCACACTGGCAAATCAAATGGTCTGCGCGAGACTCCCTTTAGAGTCATGCTGGATCGCCATCCAGATAGGATCATTTGGGAAGCTGTGAAGGGGATGATGCCCCTAAGCCGCTTAGGACGCCAACAAATGAAGAAATTGCGTATTTATGCAAACGATGTGCATGATTTAGAAGCTCAACAACCAATCTCCTTAACGGTATAAGAGTATTATGGAAGAATTTATCGGAATAGGAAGACGTAAAACATCTGTATCATCAGTGCGTCTTCGACCAAATGGAACAGGAAAAATTGATGTAAACGGCCGTAAGCTCGAAGAGTATTTCCCATCGGAAATTCAACGGGATACGATCCTATCTCCTCTTAAGAAATTTAACCTTACAGAAAGGTTTGATATCGTCATCCGCTTGAAAGGCGGCGGTATCCAAGGGCAGATGATTGCCACTCGCCTTGGAATTTCCCGCGCACTTCTCGAGCAGGACGAGACACGCAGACCCGATCTGAAAGACCTCGGCTATCTCACTCGCGATTCTCGTAAGCGCGAGAGAAAGAAATATGGACTTGCCGGCGCTCGTAAGAGATTCCAGTTCTCCAAGCGTTAAACAGTTTTTTATCCTCCTTGTTTTATCAAGCCCTTCAATACTCTTGAAGGGCTTGTTTATTTTATTTAAGACAGGTATAGCAGAATTATGGATGCAAGGCCTGTCGGTTTCTCAGCTCTCGATCATCAGATTTCTCTCGTCTTCCCCAATGACCTTAATGTCAATGGCACACTCTTTGGGGGCAAGCTACTTGAGCTCGGAGATTGGATCTGCGCCATTGTCGCAAAACGGCATTCACAACGAGTTTGCGTTACTCTCGGGCTTGATTCTGTCCGATTCCTTGCCCCTGCCACCAGTGGCGATATTTTGGTTCTAAAAGCATCGCTCAATAAGGCCTGGAATACCTCGATGGAGGTGGGATTAAAGGTGCTCGCTGAAGATTTTAGGACTGGTGAGCAAAGACATATTTTCTCTGCCTATTTTACGTTCGTGGCGCTTGACGAGACCTTCCGTCCCATAAAGATCCCTCCAGTAATCCCTGAAACTTTGGATCAAAAGCGGCGCTATGAAGAAGCAGAAATGCGCCGAGCAAAAAGACTAAAAACCTGAAACTCAGGTTAAAGTCTTGAAACCCATTCGTCTACTTTGGCGTGGATTTTCTTAAGTTCAGTATCTACATCCCCGTGAAAGGGTTCGATTTTCCCCACATCGAGCTGGATGGGGGTATCGTCGATGAAGCCGTAGTTGATCGTCAAGGTCTGTCTAGGATCGGAAAAGCCTTTCTGAATTCTTTTCACAAAAAAATCCTTGAGGGCTTGCCTAGCCTCATCTTTTTTGCCTGGGTTTTGCCGAAAATAGTCGGGGGCGAGGATGGCCCGTTTTTGCAGGATAAAGGGCAGCGAGCTGATGTCTAGGCGGAAGGCTGTTTTGTCGATTAGAGTGACAGGTAGAGGGGTGTCGGTTTGGTGAAAATGGAGGTGGATTAGGCCGGTTTCATCTTTTAAATGCTCGATAGCCATCTCATAGCGTCTGCAGGTGTCTTTAAACTTCGATTTCCACTCTTCTCGGACCCCTTGTCTATTCTTGAGCTCGCCTAGAAAGCGGGAAAATTTGAACCGTTTTTTGTGCTTCCCTTTAAAAATCTTGAGGACTGCTTCTCCATCTTCGCTAGCAAAAACGTACATTTGCGCCCCTTGGCCGATGTAGGTGAAGCGCTGATTGAGGAGGGGATGGGTAAAGGCTGCTGAGTGACGATCAATCTCCCGATAGAGATCGTTGTGATCAAAAATGGTGTGCGACTTGAGGAGAAATAGATAGAGCGCGCAAAAAAGGGCAGTCCATTTCATGTTAGTACCATGTTAACATAGTTTTTACTCTTTGGGGCTGACGTCAAAGCTCCCGCGGTTGCGATGCCG
>JAGVJV010000152.1 GCA_020050965.1 Parachlamydiales bacterium | reverse complement strand
TTTAAGAACATTGCTGAAAAAGAGCTGCGAGAAGCAAGAGCTTTGCTGTTTTTTGGGCGACGATTTTGATGTGCTATCGACCGAACTTTCGGGTTGCAGCATCATTGTGGTACCCTATCGGATCCACCAGACATTTGCCGGTGCGATTGCCCTGCTTGGACCCAACCGGATCCCCTATCGCCGTCTATTTGGCATGATGCAGACGGCTGCAGAGGCCCTCAGCGACACGCTGACCCGCTCGCTCTACAAGTTTAAGATCAGTTTTAGACAACCTACCCCATCTCAGATTGAGGGGAAAAATAAAGCACTACTTATAGGAAAAAATAATGGATGAAAATGAAGAAAAAATAGAGGCAATCGAGACGCCTCCTCCGGTGGAAGAGGATTTTAAGGATAAGTATTTCCGCCTCCTCGCCGAGATGGAGAACACCCGCAAGCGGATGCAGAAGGAAAAACATGAAATGACCCGCTTTGCGATCGAGAATGTGATTGCAGAGGTGCTAACCCCCATCGACACGTTTGAAAGTGCACTCGGATTTACAGAGCAGATGAGTGAAGAGACCCGCAACTGGTCGAAAGGCTTTGCGATGATCCTCTCCCAATTTAAAGACATATTGAGCAACCACAATATTGTCGCGTTCCACAGCATGGGAGAGATATTCGATCCTCATCAGCACGAAGCAGTAGAAGTAGAAGAAACCGACGACCACCCCGAAGGGACAATCCTCAAGGAGTTCCTCAAAGGGTACAAGAGCGGCGACCGGATCATCCGGGCAGCTCGGGTCAAAGTCGCAAGAAAATTAGTTAAAGAAAACAAGGAGTAAACATCATGGCAGATAATAAAAAACGGAGCAGAATCATTGGAATTGACTTAGGAACAACAAACTCCTGCGTCAGTATCATGGAGGGAGGCACCCCCATCGTCATCGCCAATGCCGAAGGCTCAAGAACTACCCCGTCAGTCGTCGCCTTTAAAGGGACCGAACGACTCGTGGGAATCCCAGCAAAGCGTCAAGCTGTCACAAACCCTGAGAAAACCATCTACTCAGCCAAGCGCTTCATCGGACGAAAATATTCTGAAGTCTCTTCCGAAATTAAAAACGTCCCCTACAAAGTGACCTCTGGCGCGAGTGGTGAAGCGGTTTTCGAAGTAGAAGGGAAAACCCTCACACCTGAAGAAGTGGGCGCACAAGTGCTGATCAAGATGAAAGAGACAGCCGAAGCGTATCTTGGAGAAAAAATCACCGAGGCAGTGATCACCGTTCCCGCCTACTTTAACGATTCCCAGCGTCAATCGACAAAAGATGCCGGCAGAATCGCTGGACTAGACGTGAAAAGAATTATCCCTGAGCCTACTGCAGCAGCGCTAGCGTATGGCCTCGATAAGCAGAGCGACAAAAAGATCGCCGTGTACGATCTTGGCGGAGGAACATTCGATATCTCCATCCTCGAGATCGGCGACGGAGTCTTCGAAGTGCTCTCCACTAACGGCGATACACACCTGGGCGGAGACGACTTCGACAACGTGATCACCGAGTGGATGCTCAAAGAGTTTAAAAAAGAGACAGGCATCGATCTGGCCAAAGACAAGATGGCCCTCCAGCGTCTACGAGATGCAGCTGAAAAGGCCAAAATCGAGCTCTCAGGAACCCAGACGACAGAAATCAACCAGCCGTTCATCACCATGGATGCGACCGGTCCAAAACACCTGCAGCTCAACCTAACGAGAGCGCAGTTTGAGAACCTCGCACACCAATTGGTTGAGCGGACTAAAGAACCATGCCTCAAAGCGTTAGCTGATGCAGGCCTCACCCCTGACAAGATCGATGAAGTGATCCTGGTCGGTGGAATGACCCGCATGCCTGCTGTTGAGCGTAAAGTGACCGAAATCTTCGGCAGAGAGCCGCACAAAGGGGTCAACCCCGACGAAGTGGTGGCAGTTGGCGCAGCGATCCAAGGGGGCGTTCTCACAGGCGATGTGAAAGACGTGCTCCTTCTCGACGTCATCCCGCTCACACTCGGAATCGAGACCTACGGCGGTGTCTTCACTCCCCTCGTCGAGCGCAACACCACCATCCCAACGCAGAAGAAACAGATCTTCTCAACTGCAAGCGATAACCAGCCGGCCGTCAACATCGTCGTTCTCCAAGGAGAGCGCAAAATGGCTGCCGATAATAAAGAGATTGGCCGCTTTGACTTGAACGATATACCACCCGCACCGCGCGGCATGCCCCAAATTGAGGTTTGCTTCGACGTCGATGCGAACGGGATTCTAAACGTCTCTGCGAAAGACATGAAAACTGGCAAAGAGCAAAAGATCCGGATCGAAGCCAAATCGGGACTCTCCGAAGCAGAGATCGAAAAGATGCTCAAAGATGCCGAACTGCATGCAGAAGAGGACAAGAAGAAGAAAGAAATGGTCGAAGTGCGCAACGAAGCCGATTCCCTCGCCTTCCGCGCTCAAAAGGCCCTCGACGATCACAAGGACAAAATCCCTGCCGACGTCGCTTCCCAAGTGAAGAGCCGAATCGACGCAGTGAAAAAAGCCCTTGAAGGGACAGATATCGCTTCGATCCGCGCTGCAACCAGCGACCTCAACACCGTCATGCAAAAAATCGGCGAGGCGATGCAAGGCCCCGCTGGCGGCCCACAGCCAGGAGCTGCTCCCCCACCTCCAGGAGGACAGCAGGCTGGAGCCAAGCCCGACATCGAGGATGCCGAAGTAGAAATCCTCGACGACGAGGACAAGAAGTAAAGCCAAAAAGGCCGGTAGAAAATACCGGCCTTTTTTCATTCCGAAAATTCTTTTTTTGGCGTATACTGCCCCGAAAACAAAAGGAGAATCTATGCTTTCAGGAATTCTAGGTCGCTCAAAACCTACACCACCACCAGCTCAACCAACTAAAGCAACGCCAAAGGATATTTTTGAGGCATGTGAAAAAGGCGATTTAGAAGCAGTTAAGTCATTTCATAAGAATGGAGTAGATATCAATGCTCAAACTAGTAGTGGCTGGCTGCCCATTCACACTGCTTGTAAAGTAGGAAACCTTAATGTTGTAAAATACCTTGTAGAGAATGGATCTGAAGTTAATCGACTTACACACAAAGTAGCACCTTATTCCCCTTTAGACTTAGCTTGTTCTTATTTTCATGATAAAGTTGCAAGATATCTCTTGAACCATGGAGCGCTCCCTAATCAAAACTTATTTAAAGGTTTAACAGTTTTGCACTCACTTAATGGTGAAAAAACCGCAAAGTGCGCCCAAGCATTAATCCATGGTGGAGCACTCGTAGGGTGCAAAGATGATTTTGGAAGAACTCCACTTCACTATTCAAAAAGCAGGGTCATATCCGAACTTCTTATCGATGCCGGCTGCTCAAGCTATAGTAAAGACAATAAAGGAAATACTCCTGGCGAGCTAACTATTTTATCTAATGGTTATAATAATCTTTATGAAATGGAGAAAAATGACACTGAAGAATGGCGAAAAGTTGAGCTTCAAGAGCGCAATGCAGAAGGAAAAATCATTGAGAACTCCGAAAAAATCTACAGTTTCGAAAATAAAACTTCCGATTTCTACAATGTTGAAGAAAGCATGGCAAAATTCAGAGGGAAAGCCCTTGCCGTCGTCGCACTTGCACTCCCTATTGCCATTAAAACAACCTTTATGCACATCGTTCAAATCATCTCCGATATTGCCCTAGGCGTCTGGAATAGCATTAAGGCCTTCTCAAAAGATCAGTGGGCTGAATCGCTTAAAAAAATCGCCCTCTCGCTTGTTTGGGATGCTCCAGCTGCTATTGTCACTAGAATTTACCGGGCTATTCGGGCTCCACTCTTTGCGACTGCAATGCTGTTTACTGCTCTATATACAGCCTATACTCCTATCGAAGGACGTTCGCTGTTAAATAAGATCGAAGAGATGGCGGGTGAAGCAGGTCTTCTTGAGCTGGCAGGAATGAAGAAAGTAGGCAATGTGGCTACATCTGAAATCAACGGATATGCTCGCTTTTATTTAACGGAATGGGACCCCAAATAGATTATTATAAATTTTAATTGCTAACATAAAGAATTTTAATGCTTTACAGAAATATTTTTTTAGGCTATTATATTATAAAATAATACTCAAACTAGGAGATTTTGCATGTCCGAGGTAGCTGTTCAGAAACCTATAGATCTTTTTCCTTGTCCAGTTAGTCTACATGAAGATGATAAAGATTGCGCAATTTGTTTAGATACTAACGATCAAACATCATTAACTCATGGAGTAAATCACCGTTGGCACAAAAAATGCATTATTGAATGGATGAACCAGGATAAAACCTGCCCAAGTTGCCGAACTCCAATTGCGTATTCTTTTGCATCGAAAACTGAAAAAATTGCTCATTTGACCACTAATTTTAGTCGCAATGTTAGTTCTGGAGCTTCTACCGGATTAAATTACGTACACAATTATCATGTCTTTGCAACGTTTGCCGCTGCTGCTGCTGCAAGCCTATATGCAGGAAAGTGGACAGAGGAAATTCTAACCTGTCTAGGAATGGGATCTGCAGTTGCAGCGACACTCGGTATTGTCTCTCGTTTGCTTCAATCAGATGGAGCTGCTACAGAAACGACAAAAATGCATGCACATTTTTGGGGTACCTGTGGTTCTATGGTTGCAGCGATCGCGTTCTTTAGCAATGCGATGCACGAGAGCATTCCCCTTAGTCCTTTCCAGGTTCTGGGAGCATTCACAATCCTTCACAATGCAGGAAAATCTGCCTGTACAAAAGGGGCTCTGCTAGCCTCTTCCATCGCTGCTGCTATCCTTCCTATGAGTTGGTACATTCCATTAAAGCCTGTCTCGATTGCCGCAGCTATACTTGGAGGAACATCTGGAGCATTCTTTAGAACCAAGACTGAAATAGATGGTCAGGGTACGCTGGACATTCGCAAAGTTCCCCTTCCACTTACTCTGATTGCAATGGCCACTGGCCTCATAGTTGCAAAAACCACAGCAAAGCACTTCGCAGACATGAATCCATTCGCTGGTGCCCTGATCGGAGGAGCCCTTGGAGGGATGTATGCATCAGCAACATCGGAAGTGCTCGATAAAGGATATGATTCCTATAAAAAGTCTGGTTACGCTCTAGTTTGAACACGACAATTGAAATAGAGATCGTCTGCAATTAGGTCTTCGCCCACTAGGTAAAAATACTTGGCGAGTTTCTTTTCCCACCAAGCCTTGGGTTTAATCGTCAAATGCAAAGGCTGACCTAATTTTTTGCCCGCCAAATCTTCTTTCAAACAGATGCTGAAATAACCGCCAACGCGCATCCTATCCCTAATCTGACCGAGAACCCGATCGAGATAGTCTTCGGGAATATGTTCAAGCACGTCACAGCAGTAGATCCAGGAAGCCGACTTTAGCTCTTTTGGCAGCTGCCATAAACAGGCTTGCACAAAATGGACTTGGTTGGAGAAAAGGATGAGGAGATTGCGGATCTCTTCGTCAAGGGCATAGGGAGAAATGTCGACAAGTGTGACATTGAGTCCTTTAGCCAAAAAGCTCTTGGTGACCCGGGCAGTGCCGCAACCAAAATCAATTAATGTTTGCCCAGCGCGCATTTCATTTCGAAATCCATCGAAGAAAAAGGGGGCAAAATCTTCTCCAGGGCTGCACTCCCGATAGCTAGGCAAATCTCGCCAAACCACGTCGTACTTGGTCTTCTCGCTTAAAGCTCTCTCGTCCATTACTCCTGTCTATAACCGAATCGGGAGTTTTCCCAAAGGGGTTAATTTGCCAAAGAGGGCGTCGACCATCGCCTCTTTTGCCTCCAGCACATCTTCATAGCCAACAAGTGCAGTCTTAAACTGAATCTGATGAAGGGCATAGGGTGTATCGAAAAGAGCCAAAACAGCGTGGTCGGGGATCGATTCTGGCCGATCTCCTTTCCGGATGTTGACGATGAGGTTGGGGTAGGCTTTGGCTGTATCCATTTCTTCAAAGGAAAAGATCGTCGGATTGGAGAGAAGAGCCTCTAGGTCAGGATCTGGTCTGCTTTGTACAAGGGCAATTTCGGGACCAAAACGGGGAAGCTCTCCGATCAGAGTCAAAGCATTTCGATAAAGGGTGCGTCGCAGCCCTGGATTTTCGGGTGGCATTGGAGGGATGGCACGCTTTTTAGCTTCTAAGATCCTGGCGACTTTTTCATCGATCAGCTCTTCAGGTACAGTCGCCTTGATCAGGTCGATCGCCTTGGGGATAGCCACTTGGATTAGATAGGAAGCCACTTCAGGATCACTTGTAGCTGTTAAAAGAAGATCGGCGCCACCGAGGAGAGGCCCTAGTACGATCTCGTTAAAAGGGTAGTTTTTTGCAAGCGCCTGCATATTGAGGGCATCGGTGATGATCAGCCCCTGGAAGCCCAGTTTCTTACGCAGAAGTCCAGTGATGATTTCTGAAGAGAGAGTGGCCGGTTTGCTACTAAGAGCTGGAAATTTGAGATGGCCGAGCATTACCATATCCACTCCCCCGTCAATGAGGGCTTTAAATGGGAGAAGCTCACATGTATTAATTACGGGAAGATCGATGTGCGAATCGACGGTCGTATCTCCATGCCCAGGGAAGTGTTTGGCACAGGCTAAAATTCCCCCAGCTTGCATCCCCTCAATGACCAAGCGGGCCCTGCTAGCCACTTCTTCAGGGTCTTCTCCAAAAGAGCGCATATGGATAATCGGATTTTTGGGATTGCTATTGACATCGACCACAGGGGCAAAATTGCCTTGGATCCCCACTAAGCGGCATTGCCTAGCGAGTTCGAGGCCGAAGTCCCTTAAGAGGCTGAGGTCCTGGATAGCCCCTAAGGTGAGATTTCTAGGTAGAGAAGGTACGTCCTTAAGGCGCATAGCTACCCCCCATTCAGCATCCTGGAAAGCCCAGACTTGGGGAATACGTTCGAGAATCTCTTTCTGCTTCTCCGAAAGCCCCTCCATTAAAATAACCCCACCTATATGCCTCTCTTTCAGCAGCTTATATACTTGGTCAATGTGCTGCTGGCCATGGGTCGGGCAAATGGGGACCACAAAAAGCTGTCCTATCTTCTCATCTAAGGTCATTGAATTAAGGGTGATAGGATATAAAAATACCTTTACAAATAATAGGATTTTTATTATAATGTAATTATGACTACTAGAGTATTTAATCAAGAATTAACTCCTTTATTCGATCAATTTAATCAGTGCATGCGCGCTCATGATTTGGCACAGGCAGGAGTCGCATACACTAAAATTGCTGATCTCATTTCGACTGTGGTTAAGGCCCTTCCAAATGAAAGAAAATATATCGCGGAATTAGAAATTGCGCAAAAGAAATGTTGGAGCGATCTGCAAAGCCGCTCTGTTCAACCTATAGCGGTGTCTGCTGCGACTGTCAATCCTGATGTCATGAGAGAAATGGCTTCAGCTGGAATTAAGAACAGCGGAGGAAATGACTGCTGGGCAAATGCGATCCTCCAGTTTCTTGCTAACAGTATTCCTGCGAAGATATTTGCCCAACGAGGAGAAAAATGTAAAGTCATTGTTGCTGAGCTTCAGAAATTATTCGATGCTCAGATGAATGGTAAATCTGTATCAACAGTCGACAGTCAGGCTCTTCGAAGAG
>JAGVJV010000213.1 GCA_020050965.1 Parachlamydiales bacterium | reverse complement strand
GGGCAAGATTACCGAAACGTCGATCGAAGGGCAGACTAGACAAGTGCTCAGCAATATCGAGGCAATCCTAAAAGCAGCGGGACTCTCATTTGACGATGTGGTTAAAGCCGAAGTTTTTTTAAAGGATATGAACGATTTTCAGAAGATGAATGCGATCTATGCGCAAAGTTTCACGGGCCCCATTAAACCTGCCCGGCAAGCCTTTCAAGTGGCCAGACTCCCTATGGATGCCCTCATTGAGGTTTCTTGTATTGCTCAAACAAGCTGAGAGAGAAAGGTTCGTGCAGGGACAATGATCGGCCTCTTTTCTTCAAAGCAATCCCTGTCGACAAAAGGGAGATTCATGGTCACTTGGAAAGCATGGGGCGCCTGGATTTCTTCCTGGAATCGATAAAGAGCGGGAGAAAGACCTGTTGAATTTGTTTTGACTTCGACTAGAAACCAAGGTTTTCCATTTTTGCTAACGACAAAATCAACCTCTAACTTTTCTTTTGTCCGAATATAATAGAGATCATAGTCTCCTAAGCCACGATCGTGCCAGAAATGGACAGCCTTTAAGAGATGGCAAGCAATCAGATTTTCATGCCGACTCCCTTCATCATCGACAAGCGACCAGTCCCAGAGATAATATTTTGGTTCTTTCAAAAGTGATCGGGTAACATTTTTTATCCAAGGTTTAATGGAAAAGCAGTAATAGAAAGACTTGAGCACTTGCAGCCATCTTCGCGCCGTATCATTAGCAACCCCCACTTTTTTTGCTAGCGATTGATAGTCCATCGCTTGAGCCGCTTGGTTGCGAAGTAACTCTGCTAATAATTCCATTTGGGCTAGTTCTTGGATTTTCGTAGCATCTCTAATATCTTCCCTAAAAAGTTGATCATTACGCATAGACTGCCAACGATTTGAAAATGCCCTGGAACGTTGGACAAAAGGTTCTGGGAATCCCCCATATTCGATTAGAGCTGTCCAGTCTTCATCCGCAATCGCAACTGGTATTTTACGAATTTCATTTTCAATTACATAGGGTGAAACGATTTCGGCGACAGAAAGAGGGTGGACTCGGTAGAAAAAGTAGCGCCCCATTAAACTATCTCCTCCCCTTTTATAAACGTTCAGACGGGCACTCCCACTTACAATGACTTTAGATTTCTTTTCATAAGTATCAAAAAATCCCTTCAGAAAATTCTTCCATTTTCCATACTTATGAATTTCATCAAAAATCAACACTGGCACTTCTGATAAAAGCTCTTGGAGCCTGCTTGTGCTGCGATCGCTTCAGAGCCTTTCAAAAAAAGAAGACGCTCAGCTGCATTGTCCCAATTGAAATAGAAGTGCTTCGGCCAATCTCCCCCAGCATCGAGACTTATTGTTGTTTTCCCCACTTGTCTTGGCCCCATTAAAAAAACCATTTGACGAAGCTTGGAAAGATGCTCGCGAATGACTTCGAGATAGATCCGTTTCATATTGACCATTTTACGATATATCGTAATTTGGTCAAACCTGGGCAGTCTTTTGATTTATGTTGGGTATAACCTATTGATTATCAATGCGGATAATGCAAATGTACGATGGGGATCTCGATGTTATTGGCCCGCAGCACATCGTCTATCACGTTAAAGTAATAGGCATTTGTCGACATGTTAGACAGTGGACTGAGATATTCATTCACCCAAATGGCCATCTCGCAGTTTAAGAAATTCTCCCCATAACCAATTACCCACAGCTCTGGCTGAGGCTGGGGCAGCGTATTTGGCTCCTTCAAGACCGCTTCAACCAGAACTTTTTTGATTAATGCTTTATCCACTCCAATAGGTAGACGAAAAGCGACGTTGATTCTGCGGCTGTTTTTCGCCAATGTTCGGTTGATGAATTTCTTTGTTACTAGCTCAGAATTGGGAACGATAACTTCAATGCCATCAGCTGTCGCCAGGATAGTGGTGCGAAGATTAATCTCATCAATCTGTCCTACCTCCCCACTATCCAAGACAATAATATCTCCAACATTTAGCGTTTTGGTCAGCAGGATAATAATGCCGGAAATAAAATTCATAAAGATCGATTGCAGCCCGAAACCTATCCACACAGTGATCGCTCCTGCAATATAAGCAAAGGCAGTTAAGTCAAACCCTAGGCTTGCACCAGCAATGATAAAGCCGATGACTAAGATCAGATAATAGACAAGCCTACTCAAAATATAGAGCGACGAGTTTCTCATCAGCTGATGTTTTACGCCAAACTTATGGATGTAGCTTTTCAAAAATTTTCCAAACAAAAAGGCAATGAAGATGATGAGAACAACTTTCAAAAGCCCAAGCGGGGTCACAGGAATATTGCCAATCTTAAAGAGACTCTCATTAAACCATTTTCCATGTGCAGTAAAAAAGTGGCCAATTTGACTGGTAATCGAAGTCAACACGCCTCTAAGCCCCCCGATCTGCTCCTTTTTTAAAATGTGCACTTCGTCGAGCAAAAATTTAGATAAGAAGATTCGGTTTTCGATTTGCTGAATATTGATTAGAATCGATTCAGTATT
>JAGVJV010000120.1 GCA_020050965.1 Parachlamydiales bacterium | reverse complement strand
TTGGTCACTTTAGTCGCATGCTCTTTTTCCGCTAACTGTAAGATTTTATTCATCAGATTGTTCATTAGACTATGTTCATGCATGTTGAATTTCCTTTAAAATTGCAGTTACCACTCCACCCACGCTCTCGGCAACAGAGGGGGAAAGGCGATCGCTGATCGCATAATTATCCCCTTTTATCGAATAGAGAATCAACTTATTTGGGAGTTGATCTAAGTTTCTTGCTAAGGAGATCGCTTGGGCTATGCTAAAGCCATGCGTAGAGGTTTGCGGATGTTCATCCGGGATGGACTCTTGATAGATGTCGATTCTTCGCCATGCCTCCATCAAGGCATGACTCTGATAAGCGTCGACTAAATAGACGGTATGATAATGAGCGAAAATGTCGATCAATTCGGCAATATCCCCTCGTTGCTTTACGAATTCGATTGAGCAGCCCATTACTTCCTTAAGACGATCAATGACTGCCCAGCCTGCCCCATCATCGCCTCTATAGGGATTGCCAATTCCCACAACGACGATATCAGCCATTGATCCGCTCCAACTTCAGGAAATGGCATGAGCACGAAATACAGGGGTCGTAGTTGCGAACAGCCTGCTCGCATTTCCAGACAAGTTCTTGATCGGGCATCGTCATGTTCTGACTGACAAAATCGCGCAAATCCTCTTCGATCGATTTCTGGTTTTGGGAGGTGGGAGGGACGATTTTGGCATTTTCGATCACCCCTTTTTCATTAATAGCATAGCGATGATACAATAGCCCCCTGGGCGCTTCTGTCGCCCCATATCCCACCGCCGCCCGTCTTTCTCCTTCCACTGCTGCAGGCTGATGATCCCATGCATAGGCTTCAATGATTCTCAGGGCCTCATCGCAGGCATAGAGAACCTCTAATGCTCTGACGATAATACTCCTGAACGGGTTCTGGCATTTCTTTTCAAACCCGATTTCTTTGATCGTCTCTTGGACAATGGGCGAGAGGAGTTGCTGGTTAAGATTATAGCGTGCCATTGGGCCGGCTAAATAGGATTTACCTTTTAATGTCGACTGCAAGGAGTTGCTGTAGGGGACTTGATATTCCTCAAAATGTTGATCATATTCCACAGCTTCAATATTCAACCCAGAGCTAGAAACGATCCGCCCCCGGGCCATCGGATATTCCTTGGGATGAGAGAGAGAGACAAACTCATATGGTCTCTCGAGATGGGGAAAGTCAAACTGGCTAACCCATTTGACAGTATCCCGTGCGTCGTCGCGGGCCTGTTTTAAATGCTCGATTAGTTTCTGGAATCTGGCTTTCTCTGGAATGCTATAAAATCCTCCGATTTTCACATTGATCGGATGGATCTCCCTTCCACCGAGGAGCCGAATGATCTCATTGCCCGCTTTTTTTAATCTAAGCCCTTTCTTCACAGCTTCGTTATAATCTTTTGACATCGCTATCCCATCGGGATATCCGAGAAAATCGGGGGCGTGCAGCATGATGATATGCAAGGTGTGGCTCTCGATCCACTCCCCGCAGTACATCAGCCTGCGCAATTGATGAATATAGTCAGGGATCTGCATTCCCAAAGCATTTTCCATCGCTGTGACCGCGCTCATCTGGTAGGCGACAGGGCAGATGCCGCAGATTCGTGCGGTGATATCAGGGGCCTCTCCTATCTGACGCCCTTTTAGAAGAGCTTCAAAAAAACGGGGAGGCTCGAAGATCTTTAATTTGACGTCTTCGAGTTTCTGATCTTTAGTCTTGATATAGATCGCCCCTTCCCCTTCCACCCGCGCGAGATAATCGACTTGGATTGTCCGAGATTTTGTCCCGACCTTGATCTTTACCTTTCTTTCTTCACTGCTCATAGTGTTCACTCGCCTCTTTAAACGGCTCTTTTGCGCAATTGAAGTTGCGCAAAAGGTGCTTGATCTCCTGTGTCTCAGTATTCAGCTCTTTTTCCCACCAACGGGTTAGTGCGAGCGGATTGGCCGTCTCTTTGGGGCCATAACACCCATAGCACCCTCGCCTATAACTCGGGCAAAGAGCTCCGCATCCAGCGTGAGTCACGGGTCCCAGACAAGGAATACCATAGGCTACAGTCACACAAATATTCCCTTTCCTTTTGCATTCATTGCAGACGCTGCTGCTCGAGACTGCTGGTCTTTTTCCCCTGATGAAACTTGTCAGCACCTCGATCAGCTGGTGTTTGTTAATCGGGCAGCCTTGCAGCTCGTAATCCACATGGACATGATGGGAAATGGCCGTGGATGTCTCCAAGCTATCGATATACTCTGGACTCGCATAGACGGCCTCCATAAAAGCATCGAGCTTGGAAAAATTGCGCAGGGCCTGTATCCCCCCTGCTGTGGCGCATGCTCCGATGGTGATCAGCACTTTGGACTGTTTGCGCACCATCTGAATCCGCTCTAAATCCCTCTTCGTCGAAACTGATCCCTCGACCAGAGAAATGTCATAAGGACCTTGAATATCTACCTTGGAAGCTTCAGGAAAGTTGCTGATCTGGATGATCTCTGCAAGGGGCAGAAGCTCATCTTCGCAATCGAGCAATGACAATTGACATCCATCGCAAGAGGCAAACTTCCACACTGCCAGCTTGGGAAGCTCGGGCTTAACGATACCGAGTTTGTTCATTATAACTCCTTAATCATTAGCCAGTGCTTCAGCTGCTGATAAGAAAACACTGGCCCATCTTTACAAAGGAAATAGGGGCCATACTGACAGTGGCCGCAAAAGCCCACTGCACATTGCATATTTCTTTCCATGGAGATAAATATCTTTGCTTCCTCTACCGCAGCTCCCAGTAATTCTTGCACGGCAAATTTTATCATAATCTCGGGACCGCAGATGAAGACAAGAGTATTTTTAGGATCTCTTATATTTTTTTTGATCATGTAAGTGACGACACCCACTTGGCCGCGCCAATCCATATCAGCATGATCCACTGAGATCTCTACCTTAATCCCCTGTTTCTCCCAATTTTCTAAATCACTTTTATAAATGATATCGCTTGGATGCCTTGCTCCGAATAAAAGGGTGATATTCTGATATTTGTCCCGATTAGCCAGGAGATGCAGCAAGGCTGGGCGAAGAGGAGCAAGACCGATGCCTCCGGTTATTACCAGCACATCGCATCCTGTTTGCGAAAGGGGCCACTGCGATCCGAATGGGCCACGTACCCCGATTTCATCTCCTATTTTTAGCTTCTGCATCTGGTTTGTCACAGAACCGACGGCCTTGATGGTATGAACAAGATCATCTTGGTTTGTAGGGTCGCCTGCAATGGAAATGGCCACTTCGCCATACCCAAAATGATAGAGCATATTGAACTGGCCTGGACGGAATAACATCTTCTCTTTTCCGGTCAGCGTGAGAGTAAATACATCCGCTGTTTCATGTGTGATGCCTCTAACTTGATAAATGGACGGGATCAGCATGCTCACCTATTTTTGGGACCGTAGATATCGAGCAGATGGAGCCTGGCAGCCTCTTCACGGGAGACCATCACGCTTGCGAGATGTTTCATGAGTTTGAATCCGAGGTCAGGATCTTTTTCACATTTCTCTCGAATGCAGCCTCCGTCGAGCGCAATTGCCAGTACGGTGTCGATGGCTTGTGCCGCAATTGTCCACCGATAGGGAGGGATCAACCACGAGAGACCGAGGATCTCATTTTCACCAAGCGTTTGAAAAATAAAAGGCTTATAGGGATGGTGTTCTAAAATCAGCGCCACCCGTCCCCGGCAAATTAAATAAAACAGATCTGCAGCATCCCCAGGTTTTGCAATCACTGTTTTTTCCTTAAAGACGACATTCTTTCCGCATCCGGCTATAAACTCTAAATCTTCAGGAGAGAGTCCCTGGAAAAAAGAGTGTTCTTTTAAAATATCAACGATTTTTTTGATCATGTTCTATCTGTAATTGTTTTAATTCTTCAGTCACATCGATGCCCACCGGACACCAGGTAATGCATCTTCCGCAACCGACACAGCCAGAGACCCCAAATTGATCCCACCAGGTCCCAAACTTATGGGTTAGCCACTGACGGTAGCGCGACTGGGCTGAATTTCTGATACTTCCTCCATGAATATAGGAATGGGATAAGTTAAAACAGGACTCCCAACTTTGCCACCGGTCGACATGGGTCGCATCCACATTGACAATATCTTCTGTATCCGAACAAAAACAGGTGGGGCAGGAATTTGTGCAGTTAGCGCAATTGATGCAGCGTGTTGCCACCTCGTCCCACCGTTTGTAATCATGGCTATTCTCTAGCAGGGCATGGACATTTGCATTATCGACCTTCCGGATCATCTTTTCTATTGTCCTCTCCACATGCTTGTACGCAAGGTCTCTCTCGGTCTCTGTTGCAGGCCGGAGTTGAAGTGCATCGCTGATCGCCTGTCCTCTCTTAGTGCCGATCTCGAACAAGAAATAGTGCTGACGCTCATCGATCACTTCAGTAAGGGAAAGATCATAACCCTCCTTGACATGAGGACCCGCCTGCATCGAAGCGCAGAAGCAAGTATTGACACAGGTCGTACAGTTGACCGAAATGATAAAGGTGCTTTCCCTACGCCGTTGATATTGCTGATAGACTGCGAGCTTGGTATTGAACACCTTGTCCAGCACGACAATGGCCTGTATTTCACAAGCGCGCACCCCGATGAAGGCCATCTTTTCATCGGGAGGAGCCATCTCTTGAAGGATGACCAGCTTATTATCCTGCTTCTTTGCAGACCATAACTTTTCCCTCGGGGGAAAGAGAAATTTTTTCCAGCTGTGGGGCCCCAGATTATATCCAAAATAGGCATTATCATTGCGCCGTTTAAGCCGATATCGGCCTGGATCCTGCTCATCTGTCCATCCAATCGGCAGATCTTTTGCCGAATGGAGCTCATCATAAATGATCACCTCATCCCGCAATTTGGGGCCAAGCAACTTGTAGCCGGCATTTTTAACCAACTCAAGCAGGTTCTCGAATTGAACTGGAGTGCAGTATAAGGGCTGATTTGCCATACTGCAAGAGTACAAAATTCAAGAAAGATTGTAAATTTCTAAATCCTGTGCTTTGTAGACCTTGGCTTTCATAAACAGTTCCTCAAAAGTCTTTCCTATGCACAATACCTCGCCTGTGGATTTCATTTGAGGGCCCAGTTTCTCATTCTTAAGATGAAGTCTTTCAAAAGGAAAAACGGGCAGCTTCAACCCCAAAAATTTTGGATCGGCTTTAGGGGGTGTTCCTTGCTCTTTTAGGGATTGCCCAAGAATAGCTTTGGTGGCGATTTGGACAAGGGGCAGCCCTGTCGTTTTAGAGAGCAAGGGAACTGTTCTAGAAGCTCTTGGGTTCACTTCTAAGACCACGATTTCCTCTTTATGAATGGCAAATTGGACATTAAATAATCCTACAATACCCAGAGCCAATCCGATCGTCCTAGTTTGATCCATGAGAGCGTTTTGGGCCTCTAATTTCAGCCGATAAGGAGACAAGAAACTCATCGAATCCCCGGAATGAATCCCCGCAGGTTCAATATGCTCAACGATTCCGCAAATCAGCACCTCTTTCCCATCTGAGATAGCATCCACTTCCACTTCCATGGCCCCTTCTAAAAATTCTTCCATCAGCACCGATATCGAGGCGCGAGATATAGACAAATAGACATTCAGCTCATTTTCATTTTGGATAATCTCAATCCCCTTTCCCCCGATCACGTAAGAAGGGCGGAGAATCATAGGGAATCCTATTTTCGTTGCCAATTGCAGCGCCTCTTGCCTAGATGAGAAAAATCCATTTCGGGGTTGTTTAATCCCTATCTTCTCGGCAAACAATCGAAATTTTTTTCTATCTTCAGCCAGATCGATCGACGCAAAGGGTGTACCTAATAGAGCGAAGCCTTCTTTATCTAAATGCTTTCCGATATTTAAGGGAGTTTGTCCGCCAAATTGGATGATTGTTCCGAGCGGTTTTTCGATATGGATCACTTCGCGCACATGCTCAAGAGTTAATGGCTCAAAATAGAGTCGATCTGTCGTATCGTAGTCGGTAGAGACAGTTTCCGGATTGCAGTTGAGAAGGATCGACTCATATCCTAACTCTCTAATAGCCTTCACAGCATGGACGCAGCAATAATCAAACTCGATCCCCTGTCCGATCCTATTCGGACCGCTTCCTAAAACGAGGATTTTTTTCTTAGAGGTGGGACTGCTTTCACACTCCTCTTCATAGGTCGAGTACATGTATGCCGTTTCGGTCGGAAATTCGGCGCTGCAGCTATCGACTCTTTTATAGACGGGACGGAGCTTTAAGCTTTCTCTCAATTCGAAGATCTGCCTTTCTGTACAGTTTAAAAGCGAAGCCAGCTTCTCATCGGAAAAGCCCATCTGCTTCCAGCGATGCATCTGGCTAAAATCGACTCTTTCGAGCCCCCCTTTTGCAATCTCTTTCTCCTCTTGCTCTAATTCGTTAATTTGGTTCAAGAACCACAGGTCATATTCATTTTTGCTTGGAAGAAAAG
>JAGVJV010000224.1 GCA_020050965.1 Parachlamydiales bacterium | reverse complement strand
GGATGTTTTGATAGTAGGCTCTGGCCCAGCAGGGGGAGCTGCTGCTGCGCTCCTTTCAATGTATGGGATCAAGACGATGATGATCACAGAGTCCAACTGGACTTGTCATATGCCCCGCGAGCATATTACAAACCAGCGGACAATGGAAGTCTTGCGCGATCTTGGTCTAGAATCTGATGTGATAAAGAAGGCAACACCGCAGCAAGTGATGGGCAATATGATCTTTTGTGAGTCGCTTGCCTCTGAGGAATTCGGCAGGGTTCAGGCTTTTGGCACACTCCCTTCGCGACAAGGAGACTATGAGTTAGCCAGCCCTTGCGAATTGTGCGACATGCCACAAGACCTGTTGGAACCCATTCTTGTAAATGCTGCAGGCCACAATGGCGCGATCGTGTTTTTTGACTGGAAATATCTCTCACTTACGCAGGATGACGCCGGCGTAATCGTGGACGTGAAGGATCAACTCTCTGGTATGAATCAAAAGATACGTGCAAAATATGTGATCGGTGCTGACGGCGCCCAGTCTAAAATCGCACAGGACATCGCCCTTCCGATGGAAGGCAAGATGGGTGTGTCAGGTCTAATATCCATCTTGTTTGAGGCAGACCTTACTCGCTATGTCGCTGATCGGCAAAGCGGCCTCTATTTAGTGTTGCAGACCGGTGCGAAAATCGGAAGCGTTCCTTTTGGGGTCATTCGAATGGTGCGTCCATGGTACAGATGGATCATATTATGGGGTTATGACATCTCCCAACCGCCAGCTGAGCTAACAAAAGAAAGAGCGATAGAAATTGTTCATAACTTGATAGGCGATCAAACAATTCCTATCAAAATCGAATCTATATCGATAGGGCAGATTAACGACATGTACGCCAGAAGAAATACAGTAGGAAGGGTATTTTGTGTGGGAGATGCAACCCATAGGCATCCGCCAAATAATGGTCTCGGCTCTAATACCTCTATACAGGATTCCTATAACTTAGCGTGGAAATTGGCGCTCGTGCTAAAAGGGCTGGCAACTCCTAGCCTTCTTGAGACATACAACCAAGAACGTTCTCCTGTTGCCAGACAGGTTGTCAATCGCGCCACTCAGTCGCTTGCTGAGTATAGTCAAATCTTAGATGCTTTAGAATTAGTCACCGCCAAGGACGAAGAGAGCATAAAGGCAAAGATAGACAAGCTGCAAGATACCGATCTTGTAGCTGCAGAACTACGAGAAAAACTCCGTTTAGCTATTGCCAATAAATCCTATGAATACAATTGCCATGGTGTTGAGCTGAATCAGCGCTATGTTTCTTCTTCCATTGTTACCGATGGCACCCCAGAGCCTGAATGGAAGCGCGATAAGGAGCTATACTATCAGGCGTCGACGCGACCTGGAGCAAAACTGCCACATGTTTGGTTGCAGCGAAAAGAGAAGGAAGTGTCAAGTCTCGATCTTTGTGGCAAAGGTAAGTTTACTCTTATAACTGGGATCGGTGGCGAAGCATAGGTAGAGGCAGCTAAGACTGTGGCGGCCCAAACTGGGGTGGACATCCAAGCATTCGTTATTGGTCCGGATCGCGACTTCCAGGATCTTTATGGGGATTGGGCTATGCAGAGTGAAATTGGAGAAGCTGGCTGTGTTCTAGTAAGACCAGATGGCTATATTTGCTTCCGTCACGCAACTAAGTCTACTATGGCTGTAGAATTGCTATCAAACGCAATGGCCCAAATTCTCGGCAGCAAAGACTCTGTTAAATAAGCACCGATAGTAGGGAATCAGTGCGATAGCAGCCGTTAAAATTGCCCAAATGTCTAAACTCACCATCACAACTTATTCAACGGCCAATGTGGCATTGGCTTCGAACGGTTAAGAGAATGCTGGGAATGGCATATTAATGGATATTTTGCGCCAACGAATAAAAAGAAACTAAAGAGTTCCATCTTTACCGATGCAAGCGGCTCTTTACTTGAATTTAAAAGATTGCAGATATACTGCGGTCGGCCTGAAACGTTGATTTGGACCCACGCGAAAGCTCCCGCGATTCAACGATCGTAAACGGGTCAATATTAGTAATATGAACCCGTTTACGATCGTTGAATCCCGGGGCTTTGGCGCGGTCCAAATTCAACGTTTTAGGCCGACCGCAGTATAGCTCGCTCGGGCATAGATTTTGAAATTGGCGCCTATCTGATCGGGACAGATTATTTCAAATTCTATACGGGCGTTGGCCCTTATTTTTATGAGAAAACTAAGGATCGATCCTCATTCTATGGAGGGCGCGTCCGTGCAGTATTGAAACTCAAGCAGAATCTAAGCTTTGAGGCAATTGCCACATACGATCGGAATTTTAAAGCTAAGTATCAAGGGTTGATGGCGATCCGTTTTCCCTTCTGTGGCTCACCGAAAAAAGGCTCTTGCCAGGATGTTGTCTTTAGTCCCATTTGGCGCAATGAGATCATTCTCTTGGACCGCTACACTAAAACAGAAAACATCGATTGATTCATCTCTTCTACCAAGAGAATGGGTTTTTCTCTTGAACTTTATAAGTTAAAACTCCTACAGTTATATTCACGTAAAAATTTGACGAGAGTCCACTTATAGATGAGGAAGATAATGAAGAAGAGACCTATAGCTGTAGGCTTATTGACAAGCCTTTTAGCCATCGTTCCAGCAAAAACATATGCTGAAGATTGTTGTTTGCCAGACTATCTGCCTGGCGAAGTGATTTGCGACCCCTGTTTCATCTATGGAGCTTATGCTGGCCCTCAACTCGATTGCGGCTGGAATATTACCGCATGGGCAGAATTTCTTTATATGAATGTGACCCGAACAACAGCGGTTACTTCAATAACAAGTCCTATAGGTCCCGATAATATTCAGGAACAGTTCCAACAGAAATTTCATTTTCGTCCAGGATTTCGCATTGGAATTGGGAAGACATTGGAATGTTTTGATGATTGGACAATGAGTGTTAATTATATCTGGTATCACAACTCTTTCACAGATACCCATCGGCCTAGAGCTCAAAGTACAATCGGCACCACTCGTCCGTACGCTCCTCAAACTGGAGTTGGCGCATTCGGAACAGGAGGCCTCTTCACCGGTGTAACGATCTATGGCTCTGTCAAAGATAAAACTTCTATCCAATATGATGTGGTCAGTTTGAATATTCAAAGGCCAAATTATTTTGGGCAAACAGTTATTCTAAGCCCTTTCCTCGGTGTGAAATGGCTCCATAGAAATGTGAATTTTGCTCAAGAACTTAGCCAAATTGGGAATGATTTGGTCGACCGTCAGAATACTCGATGGAAGTACTCGGCGATTGGAATTGGAGCTGGACTCGATGGAAGCTGGCTTTGGTGCTGGGGATTTCGTTTGATTGGAAAAGCTGATGTGGCTCTGATGTACCCTTATCAGAGAAAATTAAAAGAAGCCATGGTTAGCACTGCTGGGCCTGTCATCAATTTAAAGATGACTAGACCGTTTTTATCTCTTTGGGGTGTAGGCGGAATGGGTCTGGGATGGGGGAGCTATTTGTGCTGTAACCGGTATTACATCGATATTGCGGTAACATATGATCAAATGGCTGATGTCCAAAAGCTTCTTTTGCATACCGGAATGTATCAGGAAGGGGCAGTCGTTTTATATGGCCTTTCAGTACGTGGACAATTTGATTTTTAGGGAACTAGGAGAGAAAAATGATAAAAAAATACATCACAAGTGCCCTGGTCGGTTTAGGAATCACCCAAATGCACTTTCACTCAAATCAATTAGCGGCCGAGGAAACATTCTATGAGCCATCTTGCTGTATTGTGGGGCATGACCCTATCGATCCTTGCTGCGTCAATGGAGGTTATCCATTGCCAGCTGCCATTGCTCCTGAATGTAGATGGGATTTCTATGTAAAGGGAAGTTTCCTTTATTGGAGTCAGTTGGACCCTATTTTTGGTAACATTGCAAAAAGGATTGATACGCTCAATGGGGCAACGACAACCAATCTCTATTTGAATCACCGCTATCGTCCTGGATTCAGAGTTTCCATCGGTAGCGAAGTGAATGGGGTGGTATTGGATGCGACCTATATTCGCTTTCATGCCCATTATTCCTCGCATTTTACAACTGGGGCTAATCAAGCAATACAACCTGTCGCTCTCCCTCTAGTTACATTGTTTGGCGTCAATTTTTCAGAATATCAACCAGATGCGCATTTAAACTTGGATTCAGTTTTCCTATCAGCGCAAAAGCCTGTTTATACCGGAAAAGCATTAATTGTTAATCTGAGCTATGCTCTGGCTTTATTCTGGCAACACCAGAAATATGTTATCGACGCTATTACTTCAGCTCCGCTGCCAGCTGTAAACGGTGTTATCGTTACAAATCACAAAGCGTTCGTTGCCGGACCGGATTTAGGAGTCCGTGCTACTGCTCTTTTGCCATGGGGATTTGAGCTTGTAGCTCAGATCGATCTCGCGGGAGGTGTAGGTTATCAATATAAGGGGATTTCTACAGCATCTTTTCCTGGAGCCCTCCTTCCTTCTGGACTCACAACGCGTGGGCACTTCATGCACTTTCATGCCTATCACAATGGCGAGATCGGGCTGGGCTGGTCCGATTATGTCTGGTGTGATCGCTATCGGATCAATCTAGAAGTGACTTATAACTTCTTCACGCAACACATTTTTTACTTTGGAACGTTTGAGGGGCAGCCAATTTCCTCATACAGCATCCATGGGTGGGCATTCGGCGGAAGGCTGGATTTTTAAAAATTTAGAGAATTACTAGGAGAATTTATGTTTAAAAAAGCGTTTACGATATTGGTCTTAAGTTTGCCAACTTTAGTTTTCTCTGAAGATGATGATGCAAACACCCATGAGGCGTATTGTTGTCCACTCTTACCTCCTCAACCAGTTGATTCATGCCAGCTTCCAGCGGGGATTTTTTATCCAGGTGCTTATACTCTTGGAGAGTGTAGTTGGGATATTACGATCGCTGGTGAATATCTCTATTGGGTATTCATACGTGACGGAGGCGAAAGTTCTCTAGGGAACAGATTCCGTATCGTTGGAGAAGAAACAGATCTGGAGGAACTTTACCATCGCCCAGGCTATCAGTCTGCATTTCGAGTGGATCTTGGAATCGGGCTTCCTGGATGCGATTTTATCCAGGCGGAAATTATTTACACTCGATATGACCATACCACGACCAATCATATTAGAGCAGGCGAGGGAGAGATCCTTGGGCCAAGATATTTCGCCCCAGGCTTCTTTGCTTCTTCTGCGCTCCGATCAGTATTCAAAGCTAATGTAAACTTTCTTGAATTGGCAGGTGGGAGAAAATTTTATGTCAGCAAGCGTTTGATGGCTAAGCCAACAATTGGAGTGAAAGGTTGGTGGACTGAGCAAGACACAAATCTCTTCTTCACGACATTGAATGGGGCCACAGCCTTCCAACTTACAAAGTCAAAGGTTTGGGGAATTGGCCCCAACTTTTCGGTGAATGTGGATGCGCTACTCTGGTGCGGGTTCTATCTAACCGGGAGAGCAGGACTATGGTCCGCCTTTAACGAATTTTATAAGCATCGGGTCCAGTCCAATTTTGAAGGTGCAGTAGTCAACGTGGAAAAAAATGGGGATAAACCCTATATTTGCCAGTTATTCTACGAATCGGCAGCAGGATTTGGATGGGGTGGATATTTCTGCGATTGTGCTTTTCATTTAGATTTAAAAGTCTCTTACGAATTCATTAATACATTCGTTTCTGAGACAATCTTTTCATTTGGGTTGCCATCTAGGGAAGCACTTATCCATGGACTCTCAGTAAGAGGTGAGATCGCCTTTTAATCGATTTTAGGTGCCCGGTCAGAATTGCCCGGGCTATTATTTACCAAGAGTAAACGATACGGGCGCCGACGTGATTACCACATAGGGAAACTCTTCCCTTATCCAGAGTATCAACATTATTGATTTTCGCCATAGGGATAAAGGCAGCGTAACCATATTCAAGATACCAGCGAAAATTGTCACAGAATTTGCGCGAAACACCTAGTTTGATCACTCCAACCTCGCTTCCCGGATAGGCGACAGCGTTAAATTTTCGTATAGCAAAGTTAGTGTTGTACTCCAAAAAGCCGCTGAGTTCCCAATACTCATCGATCTTCCAGTTTGCCCCAAGATTAAAGGTCCAGGTATCTTTCCAGCGTGTTCGCAAAATGAAATCTCCAGCCACGGTGTTGAAGAGCAAAAGCTCCTTGGCGATCGAAAATCCACTATAAAGAACGATGAAATTTGCTGAAAAACACTCATTAAAGTGATGGATCAAATTGCCATAGGCAAACCAAGGAGAAGTTGGATTAAAGGTCAAATCATCGGTGCTTTCTCCAGATTCAGCATGGCAAGAGCCATGTGCACGGGCTGGTTTTCCAGAGTAGTAGCAAAGGCTTATAAAGGTGTTGCAAGTAAATCTATAATATAGACCAACATCAAATCCCAAAAATAGAAATTTGAATTTATTTTTCAAATTACCGAAACCATTATCAACGAAATTCAACTGATTAGAGATGGGAGTAAAATAGATATCTAACCCACAGCCAAGAGCTAAATTATCGGTGTATTGACAACTGATGCGTGGGCTGACTTTGCTCCCATATACGAGGGTCTTTGTCGATGAATTGCGAAGAATGGAATTGGTCCCCCATTCAATGTAACCTAATTCGGGAGTGGTATAGGAGAGAGCAAGGACAATTTTTTCTTGCGCGCGGTAGGCAATTTGAAAGGAGGGGGCATAGAGCGAGCGGTTACTCTTTGCAGTGCCCGAACCTTCTAAAAACGTCGTACCTTTAAATTTCATTCCGGTATAGAGGTAATCAAAACCACAATTGATTTCACCGGTTTGGACTCGCTGCAGCTCCGCGGGATTTTCATAATTGATTCCAAAAAAATATTGGATCGCATTCCCTTCCAGGCCTAAGGATGTCAAGAGAGTTCCAAACCCCAAACAAACCATTGTGCGTTGGATGATGTTGTATCCGAACTTGGATCGATCTGATTGACGCTTAACCGTCATCGGAACTATGGGGCGATTTTTGATTGCTGGCGAGATAAGTTTCACAGTGTATCCTTGCTCGCGAGCTCAACCCGAACAATAAAGAGAACGCGGACTTTCTGATCAAACAAGATTTCAGTCGGCACTCTCGAATTAGTATTCTCCATTCTTTGTCTCGATCGGAGTAGCGAAGATCGACCGAGTAAATTCTCAGCTAAAATATCCAGCAAAGAGAAGGAAAATTCCCCATACCATAGGAAGCATCCCATAAATTTTAAAGATGAATCCACCAGGCTTTTTCCAACCGAGGAAATTCGCAGGCATAAACAACATATAGATCCCTCGTAGAACGGCGAACCAGCCGAGAAGGGTAACGACCAAGAAGATATTCATCTCCCAGACGTTATAGGCAACAATGATTAACAACCCGATTAGAAGATTTAGCACCCCTCCAAGATAAAGAATGCCTTGCGCTTTTTCTCCACTGATGCGTAATTTAGTTAAAAAATCCTGACAGAAGAGGAACCAGATTCCTAAAATGATTAAAAACGGTCCCATCACTCTTGCAATGTAAATGGCCGACTCTACCATGTGATTCTCCTTTTTTTTGCATACTAGATATAAAATATTTTTTCTGTCAAATAGAATCAATTTTGGATCATGAAGTGTTATTCCATTGTAAGGACGACGCGGAACCTTGCTTTCCCGCTGATCATCCGCTCATAGGCCTCTTGGACCCGCTCTAAAGGAAAGACTTCATTCAGGGATCGGACTCCGGTCATGACGCTGAAGTTGAGCGTATCTTGGAAATCGATCTCTGTGCCAGCATACCACCCTTTGACGGAGCGGCGGCCGAGGATAAGGAATGTGGGGTCAACTTTCACAGCATCTGTTACCCCAATAAGAATTAGAGTCCCATTGATGCCAAGGCCCATTTGCACAGCATCGACAGCATCGCTGCTTGTCACTGTAGAGAGGATCGCTTTGGCCCCCCCGAGTGTTTGTAACT
>JAGVJV010000006.1 GCA_020050965.1 Parachlamydiales bacterium | reverse complement strand
TCAAGTTTGGCGACCAGCCCCCCTAAAGGTGGAATTCCGCAAAATGCTTCTTCCTATGCCGCTGTTATTCCTCTCAGGAATTTTTACAGGGATTGGCATCATGCTAGCCTTAAATTAACCAATTCCTCAAGCAAAAAAGGACTCAATTATGGACAGGAAAAAAATAGATAAAGCGTTTCTAGAAACGCTAACCCTAGAGAGCTCGATGAGCGAGATTCTTGAATTAACGGAGACGTTCAAGTACGACCTGATTAAAGCTAAAAGGGATAGTGAAAAATCTGGAAAATATACTGTTTCCTGCCTCTTTCGAGTCCGGCAGTTGCTGGTCGACCTGGAAAAATTAGGCTCGCAATTCCGCAAGCTGTCGATTGCTTATGAAAAGGATTTAGAAAAGAAAAAGAAAGATAAATAAAGGGGACAGCTTTGTCCTCTTTTTATACCCGATAAAGAGAAGGAACAAAATGAATAATTCAGATGAAATCCCCCCAGGATATGCCAGGGTTACAGAAGTCCTCCAGCCCTATACATCATTTGATGGAATTGACCCTGCAGTTCTTGCAAAAGCTGCAGACAGGGGCACTAGAGTCCACAAATACTGCGAACTGTACACACAAAATCTCCTCATTGAAAAAATAGACGGGGATTGCCGGCCTTACGTTGAGAGCTTCATCCAATGGTTTGACACAATGGTTGAAGAGGTTTGGGTAAGCGAGATGAGGCTTTCCTGCAGCAAGTACCTCATCACTGGCAAACTCGACATGGTTGCGACCATCAAGGGAGACAAAACCGAAACCCTTGTTGATCTAAAAACTCCTCAGCAAGCAAGCCCTTCATGGCAATTGCAAACGGCAGCCTATCGGTATCTTATGCGAGCCAGTCAAGGCATCGATATTTCAAGACGCATCTGCCTGATCTTGGACAAAGAAGGAAAGATGCCGAAGATCATTGAGTATACCAACCACGAAGCAGATGAGCGCATATTCTTGGGCGCTGTCGAGCTCTTTCATTTTTTTAAATAGCAAAAACTAAAAAAATGTACCCACAAGGCTCCAAAGGTTAATTTTTTTGGTTTTAATGATGCTTTTCTAGTAGGCAAAATACCTGAAATTGCATATCGTATTGCGTATAACAAAAGGTAAAGTCTAAAAAAGAGAAATTTCGATGGATTGGATCGACAGAATGCAAATAGCATACGAAGCGCAAACAGACCGGATGATTGATGAAATGTACGGTCCCAGATGCATCGAATGCGCAATGTGCGAGGAATATTTTAATTCAGACAACTCGCTCGGAACAAAATACGATTCAAAGTTAGATTTTTGCTCTGATGAGTGCGTTGATCTTTGGGAAGAAGAATTTGCGCACGAATATGAAGAAGGGGAGTGCAATGACCTGGACAGCCAGTCAGCCATACACCCATCTTTCTGTACAACCAACCATACAACAATCCAAAAGGCGGTCCCCGATGAATAACAAAGGTGGCTTCAGCTGGAAAAAACTAATGGGATTGAGCGCAGCAAAAAGCTCTCTCTCCCGCAAAATTAAAATCCCCCTCACAAAAGGCGGAAGGCAAAGAAAAACAGGAGCGGGAAGCCTTCTCGCCCTCCTGTTCACATTATTTTTCGACTAAGGAGTAAAAACATGTTCGATTTTGAAGAGGCCAACGAAGCAATTAAGAAAAATGAAATCATGAGCATTCAAGCAGGAGGCATGACTGTCGGGCAAGCCACTCAATTGCTAGGCAAAAAACTAGACCTGACACCGCTGATTTCCCGCGCCTCCAATCATTTGATTGAGAACGAGGAAAGCGCCAGCCAGGCGCTCTCCATGAGCCTGCAAGCCAGAAAAATCCGCAAACAGCTGGATGAAACAAGATTATCTATCATCCGCCCCCATCTCGACTTTCAGAAAGCTATTAACAAAATCGTCAAAGAGTACGAAGCCAAGCTGGAAGAAATCGAAAATAGCCTTAAGGCCAAATTAGACGACTATCTCCAAAAATCCGCATCAACGAATAACGCTTCCTTCATTGCAAAATCTAAAGAGATGTTTGTCGAAGACGGCAAGCTAACTCAAGTAAAGAAATGGAGTTGGGAATTAGAAAATGAAGCTTTAGTCCCTCGAGAATATCTGTCCTTAGACCAGAAAAAAATTGACGAAGCAGTCAAGCAGGGAGTTCGCAATATACCCGGGATCAAAATCTCGGAAAAAGAAGAAATCACCATGAGAATCAAAAATTAAGGAGTCAATCATGAATCAACTAGCCCTTCGAAATTCCTTCTCAATGCCCGTAGGCCAAGAGTTGGATCAAGTCATTTCAGTTTGCAAAGTCCTGGCTACCTGCCCCTATTATCAAAAGCTCGGATCCGGCGGAGTCCTCGCAATCTATTTAACGGCCAGAGAAATGAACCTTCCTTTAATGATGTGCCTGAATGGAGGCATGTACACCTTTTCGGGGCTTGTCAGCCTTTCCGCTCAGCTCATGAACATGCTGATTGTGAATGCCGGCCACAGAGCTGATGTCTTGCAGCTCGATGAAAAAATATGCCGAATTAGATTCTGGCGCTCCGACCGTCCAAAAGACAACTGCACATTTGAATATGAATATACGATTGAAATGGCTGCAAAAGCCGGCTATCTTGGAAAAGATAACTGGAAAAAGTCACCCAAGGACATGCTTTTCAGCCGCTGCCTTTCCGGCGGATCAAGAAAATTCATGCCCGATGTAATCATGAATGCCTATGCCATAGGAGAACTCGGAGAAGAAGACGGATCCATTCCAACAGCAGTGCCTGATCTTGCCACGCGTTCAGTAGAGGTTTATAAAACCCCGGAAGAACCTCAAAAGGAAGCTCCAAAGCAAATCGAGCAAGAAAAAGCCGATGGGTATGAGGATTTCTGCCAAAAACACCTGTGCGAGGACGACAAGGTGGCTTATGTCCGTAAAATCGCTCAGGCTACCAACAAGACAGAAGCTCAAATTATCAATTCGGCCGTTTCCAATGAATCAGGATTCCTAACTGCCTTCAATAAATGGAAAACAGATCAGCAGAACGTTGAAAAGAGAGCAAAAGGCAAAGTTGGAGCGCAGACACCTGCCAACACCCCATCACTGCCATTTGAAAGCCTGGCAGCCTCAGCCTAGAGGCTACTTAGCAGCAGGAGGTGTCACCACCACAGGGTCTTTATTTGTGACCTCTATGGAGATTTTGACGTCGGTGTCCTTTTGGAATGCCTCTTTGTCTACAGTGAGAGTGATCGCTTCTTGGGTTTCTATATCTTCCACGGCCGAAAAAAGACCAGGAAGGAGCTGAGCGCATCCAGTTAAAAGCATAGACAGAGCAACGAGAGAAATAAAATTGTAAAGCATAACGCCCCCATGTTTAGGTTTAGGTTGTCCATTCGATGGGTCCTTGGGGTAATAGGAGGCTTTGGGGCTGCAAGAGGGCTTTTGAGTCGTTTATTCAACGTCTGATAATGCTAATTATGTTGTGTAAGTCATTGATTATTAAGGATTTCAAGAACTTACAACGTCAACAGCGCTAAAAGAAACAAACTGCTTTCTCATAGAATCCGAGCTATTATCACACCATTCTTTTACACTCTATCTAATCCTCAAGTCAATTTGATTGAGCATCAGCAATGGATAAATCTAAAATAAACGCAGAGCTTGCACACCGGCTAATTGCAGCCCAATTCCCACAATGGAAGGATCTGCGCATTGATCCTGTGGCCCTTGGAGGCTGGGACAATAGGACTTTCCATCTAGGTACTGAGATGCTTATAAGGATGCCAAGTGCAGAAGCCTATGAGCCACAAGTAGAAAAAGAACATTTTTGGCTTCCAAAGCTCGCTCCCCTTCTTCCTTTTGAGATTCCTCAATCAATTGCCATAGGAATGCCAGGAGAAGGCTATCCGTGGAGATGGTCGATCAGACGATGGATCGAAGGAACTCCAGCATCCGGAGCCACTAAAATCGATCTTGTAGCGCTTGCTAAGGATCTCGCGAAGTTCCTCAGCGCTCTACATTCCATTGATGCAAAAAACGGCCCACTCCCCGGCTTTCATAGTTTTTATCGAGGCTCCCCTCTCCACTATTACGACGCCGAAACAAGGAAAGCCATAGAAACTCTCAAAGACAGAATCGATGCGCAGAGCGCAATCGAACTCTGGGAAAAAGCTCTTGCCTCACGCTGGGAAAGACCAAATGTATGGATCCACGGCGATCTTAGTCCGGGAAATTTGCTTATCCGTGATGGTTGCCTCTCTGCGGTAATCGATTTTGGGCAAATGGCCGTTGGTGATCCTTCTTGCGATCTTTCAATCGCTTGGACTTTCTTTCACGGAGAAAGCAGAAAAGCTTTACGCAAAGCCCTCCCCCTAGATGAGCACACGTGGGTACGAGGTAAAGCCTGGACTTTATGGAAGGCTCTTATCACGGCAGCCGGAAATACCAATCCAGACAATTTTGAATCAAAGCGTTGCTGGAAAATCCTTGAAGACCTCCTATCTCGAGGATAACAATCCTCCCATCCGACCGTTCAAGAAACAATCCAGATGGCCAGCTAAACATAAAGCTGGTTGTATGGATGGAAAGAAAAACAGACAGATGGTTGTAAGTATGGACTACCCGTCTACCACACTCCCCTCTTACCAGCTTAACTACCTACCATACACCCAGCAATCCAAGAAGATGGCAATATGGAAACTTGGATGTCCAACCTATTATATGGGGAGTGTGAAAGATAAAGGTCGATTTTGTTTACAGCTGTTTACAAGCTCAAAAGAGGCTTCTTTTCCATGGGGAACTAGACTTTCCCCGAGTAAAGGGTTAAGCTGACGATCTCAATGAGTCTCGTTTATTTATGTGAAGGAAAGAGGTCGTTTTTGTTTACGGCTGTTTACAAAAACCTTACTGGAGCAATCCAAGCTGGAGTGAGATCTACTTTATCGATCTTGTTTACAAGCTAATCGAGGACCGCTTATACCACTTCTTTTTTGAATGAATGCTCAAGCTTCTTATTTTTAAAAAGATGCGCCTCTTTAATAAAGCTAATCTGTGATTGAAGAAGGTCGTAAAATGTGAATGAAACGGGTCGCTTCTGTTTACAGAAAGCCGTATTCGTGTCGAGACCGTGTGAAAGATGAGGGTCGTTTTTGTTTACGCTTGTTTACAAACTACTTCTTCTTTTAGAGGAACCTAATTTTCCATTGAGCATTTTAGTAGAAAAAAGTGCATGTCTGAAATTGAAAATGGCGCTTTGTGATGGATGGAGGTCGATCTTGTTTACATTTGTTTACAGACTTTCTAGTTTCCTAAACCCTCTTTCTCGTAAAGCTAGGGTTTAAAATTTTTACAGAACCCTCTCTATTTCAAGAGTTTTTTTACACTTTGTCAGTTCAAGAAATCAGCATCAGGATCATCAAAAGTTGACTCTTCTTTTGTGAAGGATGAAGGTCGTTTTTGTTTACGCTTGTTTACAAGAAGCATCGAAAAGAGTTTTTCCTTCAGATTAGTTTTTTTCATGTCTCTCGAAGCGAAGCGGGAGAGAGACTTTTGTTTACTGCGATAGCTGTAAACATTTTATATTCTCGTTGAATATAATTAGAGCTGTTTACTTGATGATAAGCCACACAAAATCAGCTACTTGCAAAACACCCAGTGATCCAAGGGGGGCGGTGTGGTGATTGAAGAGGGGCGATGTTGCGATTAAGGAAGGTCGATTTGGTTGACAAACTGTGAAAGATGAGGGTCGATTTGGTTTACGCTTGTTTACAAAGCCATTTTGTTCTAAAGGGAGAAATTTCTCTCTTAAGTTCAAGAAGACAGGGGCGCTCCCCTTCTCTTTTTGTGTGACTGAGAAGGGTCGTTCTTGTCTAGTCATACTTTTTAGCAAAAGCCCTCACCTTGTCCGAGACTTCTTTGCTGATTTGCCGTTTTTCATTGAGGAGATAGCTAACCATTTGTCCAGTAATGCCTATGTGATTACCAAACTGTCTAACATTCAAACTCGAACGTTTGTAAATTTCTTTAAATTCTTCAAAGTCGACCAATTTGTCTTCTTTTTTATGCTCTAAAGCTGGAATTTCTTTATTGGATTTGATACGTCCAATTTCTTGACCAAACCATTCAGGCGGAGTAAGGGTCAAAGAGCAATTGAAGGGGTTTTCACAATCTGAAGGGAGAGCTTTTTCTCCAGCATGAGACCATTCCCCCAAGTAACCATGTTCTTTCATGTAGTTGAGCTCAGATTCTAATGATCTGAGATCCCTCATCTTATACCGGCTATCGGATCCCAAATGGCACCAATCCATCAAGTTAGTAACAGAGATTTTCTGTTGAGGACTCATTCTCCAAAAGATTGCCAATAGAGGGGTTAGATAAATCGTGAGAGGATGGAGCCTGTGATTTTCCTGGGCGATCTTCTTAAGCAGCTTGGTATATTTTGCTGATTGGCCATCTTTGGGTTCAAATGCGTTTTTATACCAGAAATCTGTAGCGCGTAGCTTAATTTTTTCATCGATGATGACCTTATCGAATATTTCTTGCTGAAAACCATCGATGCTGAATAGGCGTTCACCTCTAACGGTTTCGCTTTTACCATCTTTTCTACGAGCTGTGATGAAAAGGCTTTGAAAAATTCGGATGATTTCACTCGCCGTTTTTTTCAGTTCGTGGTCATAGGATCCGTTAGCCTTTTTTTTGTGCCCCAAACGCGCTAAATGATCATTCACGCTCCAAATAAAGTGCCCATTCCTAAAATTCTCCTCCAAACCGATCAATAGACCTAAGAGATGCCGAAGTCCCTCGGCTCCAAATGTGCGTTTGATATATAGAGCTAAGCTCACTTCCCTGAAGCGGACATCAGACTTAAACAATGAGATATCGATTTGAGCAGAAGCTTCCACCTTAGGGTTGTCACTGATGACAGCAATGTGTTTCGAACTGGTTTCTTCTTTTCCGCTATCATAGCTCGTTGTTTTTTCGATTTTTATGATCGATGAAAAGAATTCTTCAGCTTCTTTCTGCTCCGTCTCATTCCATTCTGAATAAGGCTTGGTCAATAGACGTCTTGGGATCATGTCTGGCTTTCCCGCAAACATGGCTAGCAAAGTGAACATCAGAGGATGAGAAGGAAGGGCAAAAGTATCTTTGTTTGAGGAGTGTTTTACGATTTTTTGAATCGCTTCTTCGATTAATACGCGCTGGGCTGTAGGAGCCATTCCACCGAGTATGTTTTTTAAGGAGGCTAGTTGATTAGGAGAGAAATTTTGGATAGAAGAAGCAACAGATTCCCATGTACTTTCGGCTCCCCCAACTTCACCCAGCGACACTCCGAGTAATTGCAGGTCTTCGATCGTGTTGATGTTGATGGTTTTTCCCGTTCTATTATCTACGACATGTAGCTTCTTTTTTACTACGGATAGTTGATAGTCGGGTTCAATGCTAGCTTCTACTGGCAGTGTTTTTTTCTTCTCTTCCTTAGCAGGTTTCTTTTTATTTTTTTTTATTTTTTCCATGAAGATCAGCTCTTTTCTTTTAAAGTGGATAAAGGTCTATCGAAGGTTAGGGAGACGGTATGATTGGAAAGGCCGTTTCGATTTTTAAGTACTACAAGGTCGAAATCAACCATTCTGCTTAAAGGAACTCCCTTGGTATCTGCTGCTTCTTTAGCCTCGTTCCAGATGCCTAGGATAACCTTTGAGTCGTTCTCGATATCGCCCGCTTCACGTATGTTATCCATTCGTAACACTTCTGCTTTAGTATTACCTCTGCCGAGCTGGGCTCCTAGAATGATAGGGATAGAATAAAATTTGGCTGCTTCAAGAATGGTTTCTGAAATTTTTTGCAGCTCTAATTGTCTAGAGGAGGATTTACCACGAAATTTTACTTTTTGCATGTAATCAATGAAAACAGCGCCTAATTTTCCTCTTTCCTTGAGACGCCCAATCTCTCTGCTTAAATCATCTACGAAAAATGGATGATCGCATACAACCAACCGATGACTTTCCGTCCATGACTGTAAAAGAGACATTGCTTCATTAACCTTAGATAATTTATTCAGGCCCCCTCTTACATATCCTTCTAAATTAGAGAGGTTGCTGGTTTCATTAACACATTCTCCGGCTAGAATGTTAAGAATTTTTAAAAGTATTTGGTTTTTTGGTTCCTCATAGGAAAAGAAGTAAAACTCCCTATCAGGATAAAGTTTGACCATGTTCACAATGAAATTCAGAAGAGTGGTCGTTTTGCCGTGGGAAGGTCTTCCTGCAACGATTGTGATGGCGCCTTGAGGCATTAAGACTGTTTTATCGAGAGATTTATAGCCTGTTTTTAACCCTTCGGGGATTTTGGATAAATCTTCCCTTAAGTTGTCTATGGTATAAGGTTTGACGTAGACGTCGTCGTTTTTCCCTTCTTTATTCAACTGAGAAAGAAGCTGCGTTGCTTTGAGAAAGTCCCCTTGAGAGAGCAATTTTTGAGCTTCTTCAACCGATTGCTTCTGTTTTTCGACCGCATCCTGAACTTTCTGCTCTTTTAGAGCTTTTGCTAGAATGCCCTCGCTCTCGGCGGGGTTCAATCGGAAGGTATTCTCGATTTCTTGCTTGAAAAGGCTTCTTTCAAACTCATCATGGATCTGAGAGTAAGCTTTAGAAACGCCGCCAAGGGCCGTAAAACGTCCTATGTCTGTTCCAAGATCATGTTTGTAGGCAAAGTACGAAGGAAGCCATCTAACGCGAGCCAATGCCTTTTCTTCAACGAGCTTTTTAAAGGCTTCTGGACCATTTGCTTTAACGTACTCATCTGGATCTTTGAATGGTGATAGGAGATGAGGTGGCAGAATAAATGCTTTGATCTCATTTTTCTCAAGAAGATCCGCTGCCTTCTTTGCCTTCTCAATAGAACCTATTTCCCCTTTGCTATCCTTAGCGTCATTATCAAAAACGATGACGACGCTCTCGATTTCATAAACTTTTAGGCTTTCGATATGTTTAACAGAGAGGTCACCTTGTCCGGTAGCTATAATGTTTTTGATGCCTACGCTGGGAAGATAGGCGGCGTCGGGAAGCCCTTCTACCAAGATGAGATGTTTTTCGCGTTTACATCTGCAAATATTGAAGGGGTCGTCTTTCTTTAGACCGGCTGTATAGCTCCATCGATGCATTTTCCCTTCGGCGTCCGCGACCCCCTCTTTGATTGCAGCTCTTTTTGCAAACCCAAGAATTTTACCAAAGCGATCTCTGTAAGGAAGGGCAACCCTAAATAAATCGCCACCATTTCCATTGAGCTTGATCGAATCCGCTTCTTCTTGCCTTTCCTTGGGGAGTTTGGACTTCAAATGCTTTCTTATTTCAGCATCCTTAGGCCAATATACCCATTCCGTAATTTGGAGTTTGGTTGGATCATATCCTCTGACTTTTACGAGATAATCTAAAGCATCTTTCCCCTTCTCGGTAAAGAGGAGCTCTTTTCCATACTGAAAGACCATTTCGTAGAGATGAGATAAAGCATAGCTTTGCTTGGGCGCTGCAGCTGAAAAATTGCTTTTTTTAAGCTCTTCGAGTAGGTCAGATCGAAAAGTTTCAGCAAGATATTGGCAGGATTCAACGAAATTTAGCCCTTTTTCCCTCTGTACGAGCTCAATGGCATCAAACGATTCGTTACAGCTGAAACAGTGCAGATGGCTCCAATCGGGCCCCAATTTACAGCATTGACCGCTTTTAGATTCATGCCCTGCAACGCATTTCCCTACTAAATAGCCCCCAACATGCTTTAGTCCTAATTTGTGGCGAAGATCGAGGTGATCGATGACGTCTTCTATTCGGATGAATGCTTTTAGTTTTTCTTTGGCCAAATTGTCGATCATATCGAATCCTCTTGAGTACCGTATTTTTTATCGTGAGCTACCTAATTGGGGTTGCTGGGGGCTCTTCCATGCTGATGAGCAATTGAATTGCTTCGCAGATCATTTCCGATTTTTCAGTAGCTCTCCCCTGCAGTATTCGATTTGCATAGAGATCATGAAATGCTTTATGGATGTCCTCTCTTATGTTGAAAGTCATCTTATAGGTTTGGATTTTTTGATTTTTTGATTGTTTTGTTGAGAAGATGGATGGTTGTCTGGATGGCTGAATTTCTGGTCTAATATCTTCTTGGGTCTCCATTCTTCCAACAGGATGGACTGCTGTATGGCCAACTGGATGGGGTAATGGTATTGCAGCTTGCTGGAAAGAAGGTGAGACGGGTGGCTGGACTTCTGGGAGAGTGGCCGTCTGGCTGACAGGGTGCATGGTTTGCTGGCTGTCCAGCTGGTTGGTTTGTTTGACTTCTGGGTTGCCATCTTTCTGTACGTCTGGCTTGCCAACCGACTTAGAATCAAACATTTCATCTAAGTGCATTTTAGATTTTTCTTTAATATTTTTGATTCCTGACATTATTTCAATCTCCTCATAACTTCATTAACAAGACTTAGATAGGCTTCAGCCCCGCTGCATTTAGGATCGTGATCAAAGACCGCTTTGCTGGATTCTTGAGCTTCACTGAGTTTTACGTTTTCTGGAATGCGGGTTTCAAAAACCTTATTGCCAAAGAGCTCGTTAATCGTTTCTAGGACTCTTTTTGAAAGATTGCTTCGGGTTTTGAAGAAGGTAAAAAGAACGCCCATGATTTCGGCGCGGTGATCAACAAGGCTGCCAGCTTTAGCATTGGTTCGATTAATTGACTCTAAGAATGATTGAATGCCAGCTAGGCTAAAATAATCGAGTTGGACTGGCAAGATGATGTGTTCGGCTGTTAGAAAAGCATTTGCTAAAAGAGTGTTAAAAGTAGGGGAAGTGTCGATGATGATGTAATCGTAATCAGCTTTTTTCAGTTTTGTTCTTAATACAAATTCTTTTGCCTGGGTTTGCGCTAATTTATACTCAGCCACAGAGAGAGAATTGTCAGATGGGATTACATCTAGATTCTTGATGTATGAAGGTTGGATCACATCTTTTAACTCACAGTCATCATGACATAGGAGTTCTGCGATTGTTTGGCGATTTTCAGTCTTGATTCCAAGACCTATGCTAGAGTGACCTTGTGGATCTAAGTCAACAAGAAGAACCTTTTTTCCAGCATGAGCAAGTCCTGCGCTCAGATTGATAGAGGTTGTGGATTTTCCAACGCCCCCTTTTTGATTCGAAATTGCTATCTTGTGCATCGGTTGAGTCCTTGCATTCCATGAGTCCTTTGATATTCCCCAACTTTAAAAGAGCATCATATTTAAGTAAACAGTGAATTGATGATTTACTGGAATTAGGGGTGTTGCTAAGATGAAAACACTTTAGCAAAACCGTTAGTCGAGGAAGGTAATGGCGAAAAAAACCGGTAAAGAAAATTCCGAGAGTTCTGAGAAATCGAAAAGAGCACGCATTACATTAGAATGTTCTCAGGAAATCAGAAAATCCATACGGATTAGCGCAGCACAAGAAGATAAAAGTATGAATGATTTCATTTTATCGATTGTTCTGGAGAAAATGCAAAAAGAGAAAGAAGTTGTCGGCTCAGCAAAGTCATAAAAATTCCGGATTATGATTGTAGCGGCGCTTTGTTTGTCTGCCGTTTCCAAAATCAAAAGCACTTATTGGAAGAATGGATGGCCAGTCATCCATTTTGGAAGAGGGGAAACAAACCAACCACCTGGCCATCCAACTGGTTATCCATAAAACCAGCTGGGTGGAAATCCATATAACCAACCGTTTTATTTTAAAAGTGTTATAAAAAATAATGAAGTCACTTAGAGCCGCCATGTCCTCTTATTACGAGGCTGCCATTGGTGCTTTTGTGTCTGTTGTTCCCTTATCTCTGCTTGTTCTGCAAGCAATTTATCGAGAGCGTTAACAAACTCGTGAGCCGGATTCGGAAGCAACCTAGGTTGTTTCAAGAGTGTTGTTATGAAAGTCTGACGCGAAATTGCAATCACCACAGCACCTCTTCTAGCGCGTCCCGGTAACAAACACCATAGGGTATCTCGCATCCCATCTTGCGAATCGGTTGGTGGATTACCTTGGAAATCGAAAACAACTTCCACTGAGCTCTCAACCCATGCAGCGGGGAAACATTCTTCAGGGAAATAGACCAAGAAGAATCCTGGTTTGTAGATAGGACTGAAATTTTTTCTTGCTTCAAGAAAGCGGGGATAATCTTTCTTTAGGCGCGTACTGTCGATAACCCATACCATATTTTGATAGAAAGCCTCACGTATGATTCGTTCTTGAGAAGCTAGATGGGAATGCTGGAACTCAATTACGTAACTTTGACCTGTCTTCACATCAGCAATGTGCTTTTCGTCATTTACGGCGGTATGAATGACCTCTTGGCACTCTTTAGGAAAGTGCCCTTTCCATGCGCGGTGCCATTCGGTTTCATTTTCCCACCAGGGATCACACATCCGTTTTCCGCTGTGGGCCCAATGCCAAATTTTCAATTCTCCACACTTTGGTATAGTCGGACTACCACAGCATTTGCATTTTCCGGAAAGGCCAGGCTGGGCTTCTTGAGGAGTGTCATTTACTAATGCATATTTCATTCCTACCACGTTTCCTTTTTATTGACCGTTGGTAGAGAGAAATTATACAAAGAAATGTTAAAAGAGTGAACAAAAAACCCCTGATTTTTGATGAGATTGAAACTGAACTTTTAGGGGGTCTTAGATTTCATAATATGTCATATAAACCCATTGCGTAGCCGTAGCTGCGTCTGTATTAATCACAATTGAGTCGCCTGCGTTCATGGAGGCAGGAACGGAAGGGACGACGACCCCAGAACTGTTTGCCACAGCGGTGTTTTGAAAGTATTGATTGCCAGTTCCGCTAGAGCCACCATTTGGAACGTGGTAGACTTTAATGCTTCTGCTTGCTCCAGAGAAATTTTTATATAAACCTCCAGATCCGTTGACGTAGACTCCTCCAAGAGTATCTAGAGTAATAGCTGTTTTCCCCGCGCTGACGGTGAAAATAGTGTTGTCTCCTGCAGATAAACTCAATAGCTTTGCAGTATAAATGGGGGTAGAAATATCCATTTCCATCACTCTAGCCCAAAGATTTCCTCCGGCATTAGAGTTCACCGTGAACGACAATCCCTCACCTGCATTTAGTACAATTCCAAACGAATTAGTGGCTATATTTCCCCAGCCGGTGTTCTGAGGAGTAATATTGTAATAATTTCCTGAAACTTTTAGTTGCATTCCCCCTGTCATAATCGGAGAGCTAATACCCATCACTTGGGTGATGAAAGCTTTTTTTCCTGCAGGACATGTATAAATGTCGACGGTTCCAGAGGTACTTCCAGAGAATGCATTAACGAACTTAGCCCCTCTCACTAGAGGGCCAAAACCACTTATGAAAACGGTATTGTTTATGACATTATTTCCCATTTTATAGCTCCATTACGTTGACCCAAGCGGTTTGAGTTCCCGTTCCTACGTTTGTATTGACTACGATGGAATCACCCGCGCTTAATATTAAGCCGCCAATGAGTCGAGCTGAGGCTGATCCTGTAGTAACAGTTTCTGTTCCCATTTGGTTTGTAGATCCAGGTGATCCTCCGCTAGGAACGGCGTACCAAATCAAAGAAACGCTGTTCCCTGAATTGTTGAAATAGAAGACCTTTTTCAAGGTAAAATTCGTTTTAAACCATTGGTCTAGAGTGATCGCTTTTTTACCTGAAGGACACGTATAAACAGTGTTATTTCCATTGGACAAGCTCACAACCTTGCTGCTCTTGATGGGAGCTGTATTATCGAATTCAACAATATTGGCCCAAAGATTCATGCCAACTTGAGTTGTATTTACGCCGATTCTTTCCCCAGCCTCTAAAATTATAGCTTGGTTGGCTACTAAAACCTGTGTTTGCGCTGTTGTAGCCGCGTTCCCAGCTCCTCCTATGCGATAATAAGTGCCGCTCACATAAAGAACTGGAAAAATGGGTGTGGTTGTTCCAGCCGTGTTGTAGCCAATAATGTAACTCACACAGGCTCTTTTGCTTGCAGGGCAAGTGTACATATCCACATTGCCTGATCCTGCGTTAGAGACGAATGCGGATGGAAATTTTACACCCGGCAAATACACCCCTTCAGGGTGATAAATCAGATTGTTTACATCATTTTGATTAGGCATTTAAATCTCCTGCACTGTTACCCACGCAAATTGAGTTGCTGTGGCTGCATCGGTATTGATTACAATTGAGTCGCCTGCGTTCATGCAATTACTTACTGCTGAATTTGTCATAAAGGAACTATTTGCAACGGCTTGAGGGATTGTGGGTAAAAATTGATTGCTTGATCCTGGAGATCCTCCGTTAGGCACATGATAAGCTGAAATGTTTCTGCTTCCTCCGCTATTGTTCCAATAATTAACGGACTTAACTGAACTGGCTGATAAAGGACTGAGATTATCGCTTACAAAAATAGCTGTTTTCCCTGCAGGGCAGCTATAAAGAGTGTTATTTCCGCTGGCCAATGAAAGAAGCTTCACTGTCTTGAAGGGAATATCCGAATCAAACTCCATAATCGAAATCCACACGTTGATCGAAGACGTGCTTTGATTGGTCGAGATCGATTCACCAGCTTCCAAGATGATGAGATTGACGATTCCGCCTGCACCTACTCCGATAGATGTGGCTGTTTGAGTAACATTCAGGTTGTAATAATTGCCCCCCGACTTAAGCATTGGGGTTATGCTTGCATTTCCTGAAGGAGAGCAATAGCTTATCCCCATGACAGCTGCTCTTTTCCCTGCTGGACACGTATACCAATCTACAGTTCCACTAGCTGCTGGCGTTCCGTTTGCAGGAACGTAAGCCAATCCTGAAAGCTTATTCGTATACCCCGTGGACATCGCGTATCGATTGATGAAATCTTGTACTGGCATATTACACCACCGTTAAGTTGCCGATTCCTGAGAGGACCAGCCAATCCGTATTAGCTGTAATACAAAGCAGACGAACTGCATCGTATCTTACTGTAGAGGCAAGGCTGCCTCCAGTTCCAGTCGTTGAGTCCACGCCATCCATGTGGATGACCTGGCCTGAGTTTTGTGCGACCTTCCATCCGCCTGCTCCCTTTCCGGCTATTTCGACCATATCTCCGACTGAAGCACTCGAAGGAAGAGTAACAGTGACAAGGCTTGCGTTGTTCGCGATGTAGCCGTTGTTCACAGCCGCCGATTGAGATGTTCCAGAAACGGTATTCCATGTAATTCCGCCACCACCTCCACTAGCCGCCCATTTGGCTCCTGTAGGCTGCGTGTTATCGAGTGTTAGAACGAATCCATTGGTTGCAGCTGATAAAATAGCGGGGCTAAGGCCGCCACCTTTTCCTAGGAGTAGGTCTCCTTTACTAAGAAGGGCTGGGGTGTTAATGGAATTATGAGTCATCTATTTTTTCCTCTATTGAAATCTTTAGCTCGATTTAATGAAAATTCCTCCAAAATCACACCATTGATCTCCAGTAGCCTTTGTTCCTACGACATTAGATCCGCCAAGAACTTGGATTTGCGGGTTGATTATGCTTCCAGGGCTGATTCCATTTATAAAACCGCATACTTGTAGTGTCAGTTCATTACCCGAAGTTCTCGAATTAGCAGCATTTATTTCGTAATACAGATTCCTATTGACGTTGGTGATAGAAAATATAGCTGTGGTATGGGAGGCAGTAATGCCTGTGATAGTTACTTTCCCTTGGAAAAACCATGTGCCGATGGGAAAGATTGAAGGGATCGTATAGAGTCCTGTCGATGGATCATATCCATTGAATGGATCAAATATTTCTGTGTCACAAATTAGTGTGGCTGTGGCTCCTCCACCAGTGATCGCTGATTGTGAGGTGCTTTGATAGGCAAAGAAGGGAAAATTATCAGAAAGCAAAAAGCCATTATTAAATCCCGTCATCGGATATTTCCTTTCTATGATTCATGTTTCCCTTATGCATTTGTTAAGACTTTTTGATAGCTGTAAGTGCAAGCCCAGTTGTAAATCGTTGAGGATATTCCAGAGATTCTGATGCGCACTGCCTGTGTGGAAGTGTCGACATCGCAGGTAAAAGTAGCAGCGGAAGAGCTTTCGACATTGACAATAGGCGATCCTATAAGAGTGACATTTCCTCCACTGGCTCTCCTTGCACAAATAAGAAAATCTCCGCCCACCATGTTGGAATGATCATTTTGGGCCGCTGTAATGGTCCCTGTAAGAGTAATGGATTCAGCTTGATTAACAACAATTGCGGCGAGTGTTTGCATTGTGCTGTTTGAAGTTTGTAGACCTGCTTGCCCTGTGTACTGCTGCGAGCCAGTGAATCCAGATCCGATTAACTGCCTTCTTTCTAGAAATAGACCTGCAGCTGGACTGCATTGGCATCCGGCAGTAACGACTTTTCCTCCTGTAATCACGTCGGAGTAGCCTGCAGTCATTAAGTTAGGACCCCAGAAGGAAGTATTGAATGCATTAAAAGAGATGTTTGAATTGTTGATGATGGCTACTTTATTAACGCTTGATATGCCAATCGAAGAATTAGTGTAATCAATGTATGAGCTGTTTGTTGTTGAGGCGCCGATTAAATGGAAGGCTCCAATTGAGACCGCACCTGTTTGAATGTGCATGGTGTTATACGCGACAAATTGGTAATAGACTGAACTAGCAGACGCGTCAAAGCATGAGAGAAGAACGGTGCTCGAAACTTGCATATGGAAAGTGGAACTTGCCGGGATTATAGCAGCTTGAATTTGTGATGCTTGGACGAAGCAATTTGAGATTATGAGCTTGAGCAAGCCGCCAGAGCCTGTATAGCTAAACAAAGTGGTATTGGCTGTGTTGTCGGACAAGACGCTTTCTTCAAAACAAACCCACATGGTCGCAACTGCCGGGGTATAAGAAAAAATGGAGTTCCCAGATTGAGTGGTTTGAATAAAGCAACCTTTAAAAAGAATGCCTGTAAGAGAAGCGCAGGTCAGATAAATAGCAGATCCTGTTGTTGGTTGGATCCACATATTGAAAATTTTGCACGATTGACCGCCGCTTGGAGAAAAAGAAATACTCCCCGTTAATTGAATACTTGGAAGGCTCGAGATGTTTGGTATTCCATATTGGTAATCTTGAGTGAAGTTGATAGGGTCAAATCCAATAAGAGAGATCCCATCATATACTATAAGGTTTTCGACGTACGTTCCAGATTTAATATAGATATTTTTTGGAGTTGAATGAGAGGCCCCATCAGTCACGGCTTGATTGATAGCCGCTTGAATTGTCGTGAAATCACTGCCTGTCGATCCTACGATATAGGGTGAAAGAGTCGTTCCTCCTCCAGAAGCGGTAGCCCATTTGGCTCCAGTCGGCTGGGTATTATCAAGTGTTAACACAAACCCATTCGTTGAAGCTGGAAGAATACCAGGTCTTAAGCCTCCTCCTTTTCCTAGAAGGAGGTCTCCCTTGTTGAAGAGGGCTGGTGTATTGATGGAAGTATTAATCGTCATATTTATTCACGCATTGGTTAGTATTTTTTGATATTGCAGAGTAGCAACCCAGTTATAAACGGTAGCTGCAACCCCAGTGACAAGCACGCGTGCAGACTGTGTTGTTGTATCGACATCTACGGTGAAGGTAGCCGTTGATGAAGAACGGACATTCACGATAGGGCTACCGATTAAGGTTATGTCTCCTGAACTTCTTCTTGCTGTAACGGTAAAATCTCCTCCCACGGCATTGCTATGATCGCTTTGAGCGCCTACAACGTTTCCCATTAACGTGATTGACTCGTTCGTGTTTAAGACCATACTTGCAAGTAGCTGAGTAGAGTCGTCTGATGTTTGCAAACCGCCTTGAGTAAAGATGTAATCCGTGCCATTGAAGCCGGCACTAATGTTTTTGACTAAAATGCTCTCCCCTGACGGCCCTGTGATGAAGTTTTTAAAAGCGATGCCCCCACCACTCACATTGTTTCCACCGCTAATATTCCAAGAATTGACTAGACGAACTGGCGTATCGCTATTGGGAATGATAAAGGCATTGTTTTCTGGAGAAGCAAATTGTGACCCGACGTAAGTAATAAATGAGTTTGTGGACGCTCCTATTTGAATCAATGGATCACTTCCATTGGGCCAGTGCTGAGAATCGTAGGCTTGAAAATAAAAAATGGATGCGTTTGAAGCGTCTATAGAGGCGTATAGATAACTATTTGAGAGCTGAATTGATGCCCCTCCCATAGGAAGAGTAGATGTTGTCATTGATAAAATTTCGCTACTAAAAATAGCCACTGAGGCTATGTCGGTTGAGGTACATGTGAGAAATTGACCGAACCCACTAGCTGAAATGCAATCAGATATGACAACCGTGTCTGCATTGCTGAAATTTAACAAAATCGAAGTAGTAGGAAGATCGAATCGACATCCTCGGATAAAAAGAAGTCCGCCGATAGCGCTTAAATTAAAAGCATTGAAGCCATCTCCTGGCTTAATATAAATATTGTAAATCTTGCTATCCCCACTGCTATGAGTAACCGTTCCAGTCAAGACAGCAGATAAGAATCCATTGTTTGGGAATTGAATGCCTGGATAGTCCTCGCTTGGATAGGGGTCAAACCCTAGAACATTTATTCCGTCGAAAAGCGAGATATTCTCATTATAAGTGCCAGGTTTCACATAGACGTTCTTTTGGTTTGTTTTTGACGCCCCATCAGTCACAGCTTGATCAATGGCAGCTTGAATCGTCGTAAAATCGCTTTCCGTTGCACCTACGATATAAGGAGATAAAGTACTTCCACCGCCTCCTCCAGCAGCCCATTTAGCTCCAGTAGGCTGAGTATTATCTAACGTCAAAACTAACCCGTTAGCTCCTGCGGGAAGAACGCTGGGTCTTAGCCCACTGCCTTGTCCCAGAAGAAGATCTCCTTTATTGAAGAGAGCTGGCGTATTGATAGAAGTGTTAGTCGTCATGTTTTCCTCTATTGCGACCAAGTACCTACGATGACGCAGCTCATCGTGATAGACGTCCCTATTGCCGCGGTATTAACATTCAAATATCCTGACGTGTTAACGGGGATAGCGTTTAAAACTCCGCTGAGTTGAACCACTTGATAGTTATTAGCTGCTGTCAGTCCGATGAAGGAAGTATTCGCCAAGATGTTGTTGTAACTAGAGCCATTCGTGCCGATAGAAATACTCGCGCCAGCGGAAATCGAAGAAGCAAAGAGAACGCTCATGATGATGTGAGTAGGGAAAAAACGAAATCCGCTGGAAGGGGTAGTAAAGAAGATGGTATTGCCAGTATTTTTTGCATTAAACGTATTCAAGTAATAACCGGTCATCCCATACATGTACTTGAAACCACTAGAAGTAGTAGAGTCGCAAGCAAGCACCTGTCCATTCAAAGATCCCCAATTGAGCATGATAGGACGAGTGCCATTTCTCCCTACAAGAATTTGCCCTTTTGAGATGTAGTCTGGATTGTTGATAGAGTTGCTTATAGTCATAATTTTTAATCCAAGAGATAGCCGTATATGAAAGAGATGCCATTGGGTTGTAGGGAGACAACTTTTGATCCTCCAGCAACCTGAATCGTAAAAATTGCAGTATCATTTGTATTCATTCGGGCAAAAATACAACCGGCTATTTGAAGAGTTTGAGATGCAGATGAAGGAGTAATGGCTCCCATTTCTACAAGTCGATATTCTCTCACTGTTGTCATGCATTTTAAGACATACACACTCATTCCGGGCGTTAGTCCTTGAGTGTTGATAGAGGCTCCAAAAATATAATTTCCTAGCACAGGAGCTGTGAAAACGCCTGTAAGAGGATTATAGCTTGAGCTTTGATCTACAATGACATTGTCACAGGGAATCTGGTAGACGGTTCCATCTCCGGTGACATTTCCTAAGTTTGCGTTTAGTTGGGCAAAAAACGTACACTGCAATGGACGCGTAACTTGATTGTTTTTAACGATAATCGATGTATTTACAGCGTTATTTTGAATCATTTTACAAAACCCATTACAGTGAGGATGTTCTTGTTTGCTAAACGACGGTCAAGTTGCCGACTGCACTCAACACTCTCCATGTGGTATTGGCGACCACGCAGAGGCACTCTAAGGCATCGCCTGGGTCTGTTGAAGCCAAGCTGCCTCCGACTCCAGCCGTTGTGGCTGCACTTCCAAAATTGACCGTTTGCGAGGCATTCTGGGCCAACAGCCACCCGCCTGCTCCATTTCCCGCAATTCTGAAGGTGGTGCCTTGAGCTGCTGTGGTTGGGAGAGTCAGGGTGACTAAAGCAACGTTGTCGGCGATATAGCCGGTATTGACTGCGATTGTTTGAGAGGTTCCGGTAACGTCTATCCATGAACTAATGCCCCCGCCACCACTTGATGCTGCCCATTTGACGCCTGATGTCTGAGTGGAATCGGCGGTTAAGACAAAAGTGTCTGTTCCGACGGTTAATGGAGTAAATGTTCCCGATCCAGTACCGACTAAGATCACGCCCTTTGCGGTATAGTCTGCGAAGCCGATTAAAGTATCGGCTGCTCTATTGGGGAATGTATAAACCCCCGCTCCGGCAAATTGATTGGTGAGGGTGTAATCCCCGCTTCCGTTGTAGGTGACGGTTCTTTTTGTAGCGCCGCCTCCGATGCTGAATCCAACCGTCAGGTTGGAAATATCTAAGTTGACTGATGAATTGCGAGCCATATTCTTGCCTCTTTCTTTGTTGTTAAACGATGTTTACGCCCTGCTGGGCCTTTTGCTGCTCGCCGGATATCGATCTTTCGAGCTGCAAAAGTTGAATATCCTGATTCTGCTGAGCAGACCTTCGATGGATGTGCCGTCATTTTTGCATTGGGGAATTTGGGTAAGAGGGGAATGATTTGCGTTGGGTTTATGACGACGAACGATCCAGAAGCAGGAGAAGCATTTTCCCGCAGTGAAGGCGAGAGATGCTTTTTATCCGTAAACTCGCAAGAAAGAGCGTCAAGAAGAATTGGATGACTCATGGCCAAGCGCCTTCCTGTTTGATTTTTTAGCGATTTGCTTAGGAGCTTGCTGGAGAACGTACTCTTTGCTTTGCTCTATCAATTGACCTAATAGACCTTCTAGCTTTTCGAGGCGGTTTCTCATCTGTTCAATGGCCTGCTGCAGCGCGAACATGCGGTTAACTTCCATCTGCTGCTGAATCAGCATTCTCTTGGGAGCGCAATCTGCTATAACCTTCGGCTGCCCGGTTCCTCCTTCTTGCCACCATGATTCCATGAAATTGGGGCATTCTCTTTCGGAAGCGCATAATTTGCTCTTGACAAATGGGCAGTTTTCTTTACATGAAGTACAGTCCATTGAGTTCTCCCATTGTTGGTTAATTTTTTAAGGTTGTTTTTGGCATAAAATTCCTGTTGCAGCTAGGGGCCTCCAAGAGGCTCCATGATTATGAGGCGCATTTCCTCCAACGGTGGAGGTTGTAACCTCTCCTCCGTGATCGGATCTCCATGGTTTAGTATCAGCCGAACCTCTCTGATTTTTGCCGATTAAAAATGGTGAAATTGTATGGGAGTGAGCTGGCATTTCGTTGATTGTCAAGGTGTGATCCGCTGTCTGCCACGTTCCTTGGGGTAGCGAGCCTCCGACGGTGTAGGTGGACCCTCCTTTGACTCCTAGTAAGCAATCGCCGACGGGAATTGTTACCCATCCGCTGGGCGCTACATCCTGATAAAACCAGAGTTGGGTGCCTGCGACAAAGCTGACCTGGTCGAATCGGATTTGATAATTCGTCGAACCTCTTCCTATGACCAGCAAGTCGTTATTGATAGCCGTGCTCGGAAGCGGATCGAATAGGGAGATATCGAAATTCCTTATTTGAGCAATGGTGGCTTTTTTATCAGTAAATCCTTGATGAACAATAGTTAGATCATTGGCAGGATCTATTGCGCCTACAGGATCAAGATCGCTTATCAGTACAGGTGTGCTCATGGTTTCTCCTTAAGACGGAATAATTTTTGTTTGTCCCCAAGCGATGATTGTCGATGGATCTGCAGCTCCTGTAATGGGGACGGAAGTTCCGGAAATCACGCCGATGGCTAAGGTTGCACTGGCCACTGTCGTTAAAGTCACTGTCCCTCCGACATTTGCTCCAATTGCGTAGAGATAGGAAGCTGGATTTGCTGTGTCGACGGCAAATAAGACGCAAAGAGAGCCGCTGGTTGGAAAGATATTGGTTCCGGACCCATCTGTGACAATTGCCTGCTCTTCCTGCTGATTTAGCCAGTTCAGCCATCTCCAGGTATAACGGGCTAGCCAGTTGAACCAGTTTCTTGGCGGATATTCGAGCCTTGCCCAGCCTTCGAGTTTTTTTTCTGGAGGCGGTTCCAGGACGTTATTTTGCCCTGAGATTGGATCTACAACATCATTTTCTGCCCATTCCGGCAGGACGGTTGGTTTTGATACCATAATGGTCTCCTTAAGGTGGTGGCGGCTCAAAGCCATTAAACATGATTACTTCTGCCATTTGCCCGGCTCCAGTCGTATCGATGTCGGGCGTTCCAAATTCTGCAAAACAGCCTCCAAATGCTGGATTGGCAACATTCCCGGCATTAACTGCTAAAAGATCGGTCGTCTGCACTTGAAGATTTCTGAGGTCGAATGGATCGGATTCAAATGGAGAAACATCGAGCAGTTCTATAATCGGGTCTCCGCTGAAAATAAATGGAAGAGGAACCCCGTAGGTTGCTGTAATGGGAGTGTATTGAACTGCCGCCGGGCTCACTGATTGAATAGCCGAAACCAGCTGCTCCGGAGGAACGGAGAAGGTGATTCCGTCTGTGTCCATTTGAAAAGCTGCCGGATAGTATTCGTGGTAGCGCACCTTGGTTGCTTTAGTCAAAAATTTGAGGACGGCGATCACTTCCTCAGGCGTTCCATTAGATTTGTTAATGAAAATCTGGAATTTCAGCTTTTCCCTGTAATCTTCATCGCCTTCGTCCGGCAGCCGGGCGAGTCCTAATATCTGCCCTAGGCCGTCGAGTTGAACACCGACAGCTGTTTCAATAGCCCGATCAAATTTCAACGTTTGATTTACATCGTCTATCTCTTGAAATTGAGTGACAAAAGCCTGGATTAATCGTTGGAACCGGCTATATTCTCCATCCAGCAAGCTTTGCTGGAATTGTCCGGCAAGCAGTGCGATCGCTCTTTGAACATGATTCGGTATTAAGACCATCTGGCTGTCTCCTGGTTTGTCATACCGTCACCGTAATGCGCGATAGGTCGAATACCGCTATTTCATTTTCTTGGATCGGAATATCTGCCGTTCCATAGAGAGGGCTGTCGCCGGGACCGTTAGTAGCTGCAATCTGCATGGCGCCGCTTGCAATCCCTGGGACATTGAAGATTTGAGCTAGAACCCGTTGTAAAAGAACATCGACTCCAATCCCTAAATTGTTTCCATAAGTATTGATGGCTTCTGCGACCAAATCCTGCCCATTGGGAGGAAATGTCTCTTCGGAATAGAGGGTCAGTGCAGCCGTAATCCAAATGTAGATGGGGGTGGGGCGGCTGAAGTTGATGACTTGCTGCTCGCCTTGTGAGTCGGTGATGGTAAAGGCCGTATTACCGAAGGTTTGGATGCCCGCCGGTTTGGTAAGCCAGATTTTATTTGCAACGTCAGCATCGGAACCTCCTTCTACGACTGCTTCGAAACTTTTGGCGAGGCGCCCGCCTTTGAATACTGCTTGCGCTTGGCTCGCGCCGCCTGTGACTGAAAATGTTGTGATAGCAACCTCGACGGCCTCTTTCATAGATACGGTGATAGTTCGATTTGCTGTTCCGCCCACAACAGCAGAGGCAATTTGAGGCTGGTTGGCTATGACGAGTGCTATCGCGTTCATAGTATCCAGATGGGAGGTGACGAAAGTGACAATGGGAAGCGTCTGAATGGTATTGAAAACGATTGTGATCGTATTCCCTGCGACCAAATCCTGATTCAAGACGATGTCGATCGGCTCTTGAGTCATCGTTCTATTTTCGAAAATAAAAGCGGAGGTGACGCCTGGAACTTGCTGAAGGAGGCGGGCTCTGATGGATTCAACAGTTCCTGCTCCTAAAAGGCGAATGGAGTTGTTTCTTCTGATGCGCAATTCAGCATCTGTTTCGATAAAGCGTCCAGTAACCCCGGCTTTTGGATTATTGATCGAATTCCATCCGGAAATAGGAGTGAGGATTTCGACCAAGGTATTGATGGGAGCGGCAATAGGAGCAAAGTCTTGAGATAAAAAAGTAACGGGAGAGGATTGAGAAGAAATACTTAAATTCGTTCCTACGCTGATGGAGAAAGGGACATCGGGGTCGTTAGCTACAATTGACAGGCTTCCTACCAGATCCGTTGCTAATACAGTTGAAATTGCAGCATTGATAATGCTGGTTAAATTTTGGGAGACCGCATTGATTGTTGGCGTATCGAAAGTCACCGCATAGGTGGGTTGCGACGCCCCTCCCGTTATGACGATCGAGTTGACCACAACATTTTTGCCTAATACGGGGACAATGCTGATGATATTCGGATTGGTTGGCGTAGCAGATAATACGTCAGGATTTGCTGCAATCGCAGAGGCTAAGTCTGCAAGGGTTTGGTTATTGCTCGTGTTGAAAGGGACGGCAGGCAGTGTCGTGCCATTTAGTGTGGCAACAATCGAGTTTCCAGTAACGAAGCTTCCTGTGAAGGTGATGATCGGAAGAGAATAAGTGATGGCCTGATTATTGATGATGGCGGTGTAAGATTGAGCTGCAGCCAAACCGACTTGCACATTAGCGGAGGCTGCATTCGACCGTGTGATAAACGAATCTATCTGGCAGAAGAAAACCGCGCCTGTATCTGGAATTCGGGCCAGTGCGCCCTGATTGATGAGAGTGCCTTCTAATCCAGAACATACGGCGGTAACATTTGTTTGTTGAGCTGCGAGTCTTGTGATGGCGTTTAGTTGAACGACATTGTCAAGACTGATCCCTTCAGCGGAGTTTGGATATTGGCTGAAATAGACGTCCTGCATGTTTTCCCATATGTCGGCTTCCACTTTGGAAAGCACGCCGATGAGTTGGCCGAAGATAGATTGAGGATCAAGGTTGATTTCCCCGAAGGCAGCCAGCAGGAGATTTTGATTCTCTGCGTGAATGTCGGGGAGGCGTTTGATTTTAAATCCTTGAGGGGTAAGGCCGAATTGAGAAGTCATGCTACGAGCTCCTCTGTTAGAGTGATCTCGCCTTGAGTAGTGATTACGGAGAAAACAACGGAATAGGCACGGCGCTGAGCATCGAAATTGCTCGCAAAGCTGAGAATTTGGTTAACTCCAGGAGTATCAAGAATTTCTTCTTTAAGAACGCTTTCAATGCGGATTTGGTTGGGAGCTTTGATAAAGAAATCGTCGTAATAGGGAACGCCGGCTGTGGTGTCTAAAAACCATTCTCCTAGGATAAAGCGAAGCCTGATCGCTAAGTTTTGAGCGATTTGATCGCGGCCTTCCACTAGTTGAAGGTCAAAATTTTCTAAGAGCAAGTCGCCGGTTGTCGGATCCAGCGCGATATCTTTCATGAAGCCTCGTTAACTCAAAAACGTTTCCTAACGCATTTATGGCTGGGTATTTGAGTTAATTGAGACTATTGGATATGCCTTGAAGCTATTAAGGAATTGATCCCTTAATAGAGTCTATAGCGAATTTTAAAGTTGCGTATGTGGGTCCTACTCCTTGGAAAATTGGACTTCCTGGAGCTGTTGTCACAGAAGTTGCCAATATTCCGAGTATGCTGCTGACGATATCGAGCACTTCTGCTGAAGCATTTCCTATCGCCACTTTTGAAGCTGTTTGGATTTGAATATCCCCACTAGCTTTAATTCTTATACTAGAGTTTTTATACGTTAAAAGCACGTCTTCGTTGTTTTCGGATAAAGAATTTTCTGAGAATGGCATTAAACCCATGATTGCAACGGCATCAGAAAGGTCGAATTTTCTGGGATCGTTAGGGGCGACTATGCCTCCTACCGATTTCCAAAGATCCGTGCTTCTTTCAATAAACAAAAGCAAGCAGTTGTCGTCCGGCATAACAGGGAAAGTCAGGCTGGCTCCGCCCGCTTTTGGGAAAATTACAGGAACATTATTTAGAATGGGCATTTCTTGAGTAGTGCCGTCCAAATAACTCTTCTTTAAACAGGGCTGTATTGAAGCCTTTTGAGTCGAATAGTCATAAGATATTACTTGGCCCGGCAATGCCGTGTGGACGTCATACAATTGAAATTGGATAGCCTGCCTCATTGCGTCAGTCATTGTGGTCATATTAAGATGATCTCCATAATTGAACGCCAATTAGGACCGAAAGTATCTCCCTCATGCTTGATTGAAAAGACGGAGTAGGGGCCGTCGAGTCCTATTCTTTGGGATTTTACGTTGATTAGGTCTCCTGGAAGGATGTCCGGGCGTAATGTTGTTGTGACGATATAGCCTGTTTTAGGGCCGTCCAAATAGAGGCTGGCTCTTTTATCTGTAAACCTTTGAGGAATGCCGATCATGCCGGTATCGGCGTTGATTTCTACGGCCGGTTTGGAGGTTGTGCCGAATTGAGGAATGATTTGCAGCTTTCCATTTTGGACGCTCCATTTCAATCCGAGCCTTGATACCGTTTTGTCGATCGCATTTTTTCCCATTCCTATAAATTCAAAGCCCTGCTCATAAACAATATTATCAGTAGGAGAAAACTCAGAAATAGTAAGGCCCATTTGCTGCGCGATTGTCTCGATAACCTGGCGCACTGCGACCTTTTCCTTGAAGCTAACGGCGATATTCTTTTGATTAAGAATCCGCTCTCCGTCTCCGCAGTCCAAAGTGGTGATGATTTCAGGTTGTTCATAGGCATGGCTGACCTGGGTGGTATTCCCAATGAAAAGCAATTGCTCTCCAGCATCCTGGCTGTATCCGGCTGATACAATGACTTGGTCTCCATAATCTTTGATCCTATTTCTATTTTCTTGGCTTAAATTCCATATTTTTACCGAGGCCGTATTGGCCGACCACGCTAAGTTTTTTTGCATAGAGAAGGCTATGCGCAAGTTTGAAAGTTTTATGCTTCCGATATATCCATTGAAAGTAGAATTTCTTAAATCAATTTCAACGCTTGCAATTCGATTGAATCGGGTCATTTAAACAAACTCCCCTAATGCGTAATAAATTAATTCAGTTACTTCTCCCATGTCGTAGCGTTGAATTTTCCCTTGGCCTCCTATGATATTTTCGCAGACGATATCTCCGCTCGGCTTGCCGTTAGCCGCATATTGAGCTGTCAAATCGTAATTGGCGACTACCTTGATTCCGAGAATGATAGGCACTAAATCTCGAGTTAAAATATCCATGGCCCAGTACTCATTCATCGCATTCCAGCTAAAAGAAAGGATAAAAGTTTGACTGCCAAGTTCGATCTGCTCCTGCCATTGCGAAGGTTCTTTAAATGGTATGATTTGCATTATACGACCCCCAGAATTTGACTTTTTACAGACAGGACGGCCGGCAGAATGTTGCCGGGAATGGGAGCTAACGATTGAACGCCTACATTAATGCCGCTTGATGCTTGGTCCTTCAAGCTATCTGCCGGGTCGTTTTGAATGATCGGATAGTTGGCATTGGAAGCCACAGTATTCCTTGGTATTTTAGTCTGGATGCCTCCAAAAATATTCCCCTGGTCAAGCAGCAGCCTGACAGAAGTGTCGAATACAATTCTTTGCAGTTCAATAGTGAAGGTAAGAGATTGTCCAGTTCTTATATCTCTCGGAACATCAAGAGTCGTAATGGCCATATTTTTATAAACCTTCAGCCCGGTTACAACCGTCACTACATCTCTATTTTGATGGAGCTGGATAAGGCGGTTGAAGGCATCAATCGATCTGTTGAACGGAGCAAAAATTGAAAGAGGGGTATCGGTAACCAGTCCGACAAGGACTACTATGTCCGGTTCATTGATAATGTGGTCAGAAACGATGGTCCCGTCTTCCACCGGATAATTTGTCACACGGGATGCAAAGCGATGTTCTTCGCGGATGGTTACATCTAAATCGATCGATCCGATTTTAGGGCTTGGATATTTTTTCCCGAATAGAAGAGATAAAACCATTATTCCACCTGCGGGTTGTTGTTATAGATTTCCCGTACCTGATCGATTAAAGCGCTTTTAATCACTTCGTCGACGGTTTCGCGCAGGATAACTTGCTGCTGTTCAGTCGTGCCTGGAGGAACTTGCATCTCTATCTTTGTATCGATATTGAAATTCTGCTCTATGACTGCAGGGGCGTTTTTAGCCGCTTGGTTCTCCATGATCCGATTGATTTTCTGAGTGGCCTCCACTTCAAAATCGGGGATTTCCGCTAAATCGGACATGATTTCGCGCTGAATCCCTTCTCCGATCAGGTTGAAGGCTCCCTTGATTCCTCGAGCTACGTAGCCAATGCCTTTCATGACAACCTCAAGGACTTTCACTCCGGCTGTAATTGCCGGAAGAATATCCTCGACAAAGGCTATCTTGAAGGACTCGAAAGTATTCCAAAAAGAACGGATGGATTTATTGACGTCTTCAAAAGCCGGAAGCGAATCTTCAAGCGATTTGGCATAGTCTGCGTATTTGCCCGTTAAAACATCGAGATTGTCGCCTGCTTCTTGGGCGAACTTGATGAATTTTTGAGCATCTTCTTCTCCAAAGAAGAACTTCGCTATGGAGAATTTTTCGGTTTCTGTGCGCGCTTCATTGATTCTTTTAAGAATGTCGACGAAAAGATCGCGGGCATTCTTGACTTCTCCAGTGAATTTGTCGCGGAATTCAATGCCCGTGTAGTAGGCAATGTTTGCTAAATCTCCCATGCCATATTTGGCATCGCGAAGCATTTTGCTCAGGCTTTTTAGGGCGGACTCGAAGTTTTTAGGATCGATCCTAAAATCTTCAGCCGTTCTTCTTAGCTTGAGGAATTCCTGGAAAGAAATGCCGATGCTTCTTGCTAAGTCATTGGCGTCAAGAGTGGCGTCGGAAATGTCTTTGAAGAAATCCAAAGTCTTGGACACAAAGGCAGCAGCAGCCGTCGCAGCAATGGCAAATTTGGTTTTAAAGCCGATAATTGTGCGGTTGAAGTCTTCAACGCCTCTCTTATCGACTGTGAACCCGAGAACGGTTGTGAGCTCTCTGACTACTGTCATTTCGACCCTTTCCTTTTAGATTCTTCCAATAGATCGAGCCTCATATCCAGCAGAGCATTCGCTCTCATCAGATCATCTAAACTCCATGCGCGCTCGATCTCCTCTAAAGAAGCGATTCCTTCCAATATTATGCGCCAGAAAAGAAACTCGCTCTTTATGTCCGGATGGAGGTTTTTCTCGTGTCTGGCTGACGATTCTGCGGCATCGGAGCTGTGGCCTCGAATAGGCGTCCAATACCGCTCTCCCCAAAAAAAGAACCAAAGTTGCAGTCGATAACAAACCATAGGACCTGCATGAGAGTTCCTAGGTCTCCAGCGAATTCCACATCGATGACAGAATCTGTGAGCTCCATTCCGTCTTTTCGGACCCCTTGGCATAGCTCAAGCACCAAGCTCTCAAATGTTTTATCATCGAGCTGAGCCATTAAAGACTCTACGGCGCGCACGGCTTCTGTCTTTGAAAAGGGAAGCCCTGACATGCTTTCGCTACTTACTCCAGGAAGGAACAGATGGGCGAGAGCAGGGCCGAATAAGCGCAGTAATTTTGCTTTCAGACGGAGCGCCCGTCTTGCTGGAAGCTGCGTAACAGAATAGACAGCTCCATGAATTTGCTTTTCTTTGGTTTGAATCATACATTTACTCCATTGCTTCCGACGAAGACGTCAAGATCGACTAGGTCAAGCACCCATTCGCGGTTTGCGAGGTCCTTCCCGAATTCCGAGGAGGGGTATTTCTTAACCCACCCGGTTGCACTAAAAAAGATAGAATTGCCGCTAAGGTCTTTGACTAAGATGGGAACCACTCCTGCATTAGTAAGCTCGTCGACATTGGCAAAGCCGGAGAGCACATCATTGCTCGGGCTCGACTGTTTGAGGGTAATGGTCATGTTCCCTGAGCGATTGTTGCTCTTAATCCGCGTACTGGTGCCGTCCGCCCCGGTGACTTTCGTCCATTGATTATCGTCTCTATCGATAGTGAGGAAGGAGCCGTCGGCAAAACCGCTCATTGGAACCCCGCCTACCGTGATGATGACCTGCTTAGGGTCGTAAGTTCTTACTGCCATAAATTATCTCCTGCTCTTTAAACGGTGACGGTTCCTGTAATATTAATCGCGTGTATGGCTCCTGCCAGCGTCGCTTGAAATCTGACATTTTTCAAAATCCGCTGAGTTTTATCCGTCGGGGGCACATTCGCAGCCTTTGGAACCGTCACAGTCGGGGCTGGATCATTAGCGATGAAATTATTGCTGATCCCCAGCTGAAGGGCTCGCTTGACTTCGGATTCAATGGCTGTGATCCCTGCATCCGTGTAGGGGACCTTATTGCTATTTACAAGCACTGAGTAGACGAATTCTTGAATTCTGGAGGTCAGCCAGTCCACGCCGCGGACGATGTCGATAAATTCCCCTTGAGCAACAGTCCCTTCCCTCGTAATTCCAACTCCGCCGATGAATTCGTAGGTATTGGCTTTTTTGTTTCTAGCATTCTGAGATTGGGTGCTCGTAAGATTGGAATATGAAATCGAATTCAAGCGCTTGAACTTCCATGTTTCAGATCCGGGATCGAGAGGAAGGACTCCTCCGAACCAAGCGCATTCAGGAAAGTCATTGGCTGCATCTTGGTGATAAAGAACAAAAGTTCTCACATAGCCGGATTGATTGCATTTAGCAGCAATAGAGGATAAATCCACCCCGGCAGCCAAATTGATGATATTTGGATCGGAAGAAGCCGTCCCAAAAAGTTTGACCTGTCCTTCAGCCCATCCAGCTGCTGAAAAAACAGTAGCTGCCGTCCTGTCAGTAAGAGCGAATGCATACCAGCTGTCATCGACTAATTGAACGGCATTCAAGTCGTTCACGACTGTATCGGATGGAGTATAAGAATTGATGATCAGTCCGAATTGCTTGCTCAAGATTCCGTCCGACACGCTTAGGACAAATCCTGTCCCAGAGACATTGGCTGTAATTTCAAAGCTGCCGTCGAGATTATCTGTAGCGCTCACAGGAACAGCTGTTTGAGTGGAAATGATCTGAGTCAATGCTGCAGCGATATCTTCATTGGTTTGCACTTCATTCAAAGTGGTGTAGGTAAATGCCACGCCGTTGATCGTTACCGTATAGTCCGTGTTTGGCTCGACTTGAGTGACGGTGACCCGGGCTTCATCCGGATTGACGATTGTTGAGCTTACAGCCAAGGTATAAGGAACGCCTGGCACGTCGGCGGCCTGGGAGAACGTGCCGTCAAGGTTGTCCGTTGCCGTGACTCCTAAGGCTGCTGCATTGATTGCAACTACCAAGGATTGAGCGATTGACTCTGGAGAAACAGATTGAGTAGGCGTTGTAATTGCAGCAGTCGGCTGGCTTGCGCCCCCTGTTACGACTAAAGAGTTGACGATTGCTGAAACGTTAGGCAGCCCAAAGACGTTGATGATGAGGTTCGATCCTGTAATGCTGACAGAATCGACGGCAGCGTTGGCTTCCAGGGCTGTTGCAATATCATTCATTGTCGTGATTTGATCCGTGTTGAAAGGAATAGGAGTTAGAGGAGTTCCGTTCAACGTGATGGCGATCGAGTTTCCGGTTACGAAATTTCCGCTCATTGTCACTATGGAGTTTTGAGCGGTCGGGGTAGATGGAACCGTGATATCGGTCCCATTGATCGTGGTTGTATAATTGAAGGGGGACATGGCTGTTTCAACCAATATGGAAGCGCTGTCTACAGTCCTACGGCCGATGGCTATCTGCTCAGGGCTCAGGTTTTGGCTGAAAGCTTCTTGAGCAGCGATATATTCAAGATCGGTGGGAATGAAATCGTTGCCCACGCCTTGAATATTGCTATAAAATCTGATGCGATCGTTAAATCGCTTATGAGTTCCCAAAATCATGAGAAGGCCAAAGCCAGCTTCCGAGACAGTTTGAGTATCTCTAGTGATCTGCACGTTTACGATGTCGCTTAATGGCATATTCCCTCCTAGGGTATTGTGGTTGTGTGATCGTAGACCACGCTTCCGCTAGCATCTTGATAAATTTCTTCTACTTCGACAGTCTCAATCAGACCTAAGTTGTCTTGGTAGTCTTGTCCGATTCTAAAAAGGACATCCATGGCGGCTCGTTTTTCAAACCGCGAATCCAACAGTTCTGTAGTGTCGTTGATGCCGAAGTGATTCACAAAAACGATCCCATTGGCTCTTAGGGAATCCAGAACGGTCTGCTTCTGCAGGCTGCTCCTCAAATTTTCAAGGCGGGTAATGCAATCGCCGCCATAGGTTTGAATTTGCAGGGTGAATTCCCGATCTCCGACCATATCGACCAGGCCGCCGGCATCCGCTTCAGGTGTGTAGTCTTCGCCTATTTGATTCAAAGGGCTGAGCAATAAAGTCAAATACGGCTGGGCAGGGCGCGGAGCATTTTCATTCAAGAAAATGACCGAACATCCTGGAGAATTAGCCAAAGCCCAGGCATAAAGATTGGTCTTTATCGTCTCAAAGTTAAGCGGCATTCTTCCTATCTCCGTATATGACAAGAACGGAGTGGAGTTGATGCCCTTCTAGTTCCATATTCAGCACATAGAATGTGTCATATTTGATGTCGAAAAGACGCCATGCATTATCTTTGATTTCCTTTAGAAACTCATTCAATCTGGATTCCAGTATTGAGTAGTCCGTTTCCGAGATGATTTTTGCCTTCATTATTGCCCCTCTAGTCGCAAAACTATGTATTTGTAATGGTTTACCAGCCCCATTGCAGGGGCGTTTTGCCATGGAAAGACCTGAATCACTTCAAAAGTCTTCCCGAAGAAAAGAACAAGATCAGGATTTACAGCCGTCACCGTATTAATGAGGGCTGAGGTAAAAAGCTTATAGCCTTCTGAATCTCTTCTTGCTTCCGGCAGCTCCTGCATCTCTTCGCCTTTCATAGGCTGGATGCTGGATGTTATTTGAGTATCTGTGTAAGCGCCGTCGCTCCAGCGTCCATTCGTATAGCCTCCGCTTTGAAAACGGCGGAGTGTTACTGGGGAGCGGAAGATCTCAAACGGCGACGTCATTTGAGCACCACCTTATAGCGCACCGACTGCACCATCTGGCCGAAGTCGATCAAAGGCTTGGAGCTCTTTTTAATAGCAATGGTCCTTGGGGAGTTGGGGGGAGAGACAATGGCGCGGATCTTTTGCACGATCAGCTTGGTCATCAGCTGTCCTATCAGGCCCAGCGATTGCTCCGTCGTTCTCTGCCCATCTAGAATTTTATTGTATTCTCCTTGGATTGCCTTGTTGATCAATGCTTTGTTTTCATCAAAACTGGTCGACATGAAAGGTCTGGCCGGGATGGACTTCGTGCCAAACTCATTCTCTGCTGCTATTTGAGGTATTGAAAGGCCGGCGGTCTGCTTCCGCTGTCCTTTCACCTGCGTCTTAGTAACAGTTCCTTCTTGAAAACCGACTTTGACATGGGAACCATCCAGCAAAGCAATCTGCCGTTGGATTTCCTCGAAGCCTAGATCTTTATCCCTGACAACAGCACGCATTGATCACCGCAAAGTTTGGGGGTAAATTTGTTACAGTCGAACCAATGACGGTCCGCTTGATTAAATCCTTGTACAGTCTGCCGTACTGGGTAGCGTCTAGAATCGACGAATCCGGAGAGACAGCCAGTCCGATAGAAAGCTCTCCCTCGCTAAGATTAGTAGCGACCCCAGTCTGAGGACTTGTTTGCAATTGAAGCCAATGAGCCAAAAGATAAACGTAGGCCAGAACGCCGCAGCAAGATAAGACCCGCTCATTGACTTGGCATCTCAACAAACCGATCATGGTATTGTAGTTAGCCAACTTCACTGGGTCGGTCGTATAGAACTGAGGCGCAATGACAAACAGCGTATCAATTATCGTTTGACTTGGTATTGGATCCGAAATGCTCATTTTCCTCTTCCTCCGCTTGATGGGAAATTTTATGAAGCTGTTTTTTAGCTGCGTCTACGACCTTGTCCCGGCCGTCTTCATCGATAATTCGATTCAGATAGGCATGGTCATAAATTTGAGGGATGAGTTTCATCATCTCCTTAACCGACTTCTTGCCGTCCGCCTCTTTATCAGGAGATTCAGGGATGATGACGATGATTCCTTCCTCAACCCTGTGTTGAAATAAAGGGTGAAGGAGGAGGGCTTTGAGTTCGC
>JAGVJV010000244.1 GCA_020050965.1 Parachlamydiales bacterium | reverse complement strand
GGGACCGCAGGGATCGGCAGACAGATTGCACTCACTTTTGCTAGCCAAGGAGCAAGCGTTGCCATTTTCGGAACCAATCTGGAGCGAGCCCAAGGTGTTCTTAAAGAATTGAGCGATAGCAGAATCTCTGATGACCAGCAGTTTTTGGCCGAGATCGTCAACGTTTCCAAGAAAGAGACAGTTGACGCTGCGATCAAAGATATTCTTAATAAGTGGGGTCAGATCGATGTGCTGGTCAACAATGCGGGGATTACTCGCGATGGACTTTTGATGAAGATGCCCGAAGAGCATTGGGATGAGGTGATGGCCATCAACCTCAAATCGGTATTTAACACATGCCAGGCCTTAGTGCGACCCATGCTTAAAGCAAAGACGGGCAAAATCATCAATATTTCTTCTGTCGTTGGCTTGACAGGAAATGCTGGACAAGTCAATTATTCTGCGTCTAAGTCTGGTATGATCGGTTTTACAAAGTCTCTTGCTCAAGAAGTGGCAACCCGGGGGATTACGGTGAATTGTATTGCCCCAGGATTTATTGAGACTCAGATGACAGGCATCTTGACTGATGCACAAAAAGAAGGTATCCTTACAAAGATCCCGATGGGACGGATGGGCACTCCAGAAGAAATCGCTCATGCGGCCCTCTTTTTGGCAAGCGATATGTCAAACTATATGACCGGTCAAGTTCTGACTGTAGATGGCGGAATGGTAATGTAAATTTTTTTTAACAAACCAAAGAGGTTTTAATGGATACAAAGGACAATCTAATGTCGATTGAAAAAGAAGTGATAGATATCGTTGTAGAGCAACTTGGTGTTGACGCAGCCGATGTGACTCCAGAAAAGTCATTCGTCGAAGATCTCAATGCCGATTCTCTTGATCTCACTGAGCTAATCATGACATTCGAAGAGCGTTTTGGCTTTGAAATTTCAGAAGAAGATGCTGAGAAACTCAAGACCATCAACGATGTGATTGATTACATCCAGCAGAAAAAAGGCTAATTATAAATCTTTTTTTTAATTCAATTAACAGGATCCTGCCACTGCAGTCGATCCTGTTTTTATTTTCCCTAATTATAAAGAAAAAATTTTAATGTTTATTTAAAATTCATTTTCATTTATAATCAATTTTGGGGGAATGTGCGAATATGCATTTCCTAAATAAAAATAAAACAGGGGAATAATATGACAACATTAAATAGTGTAAATAATAATTTGGCACAACCAACATCTACAAACAGCGCAGCTCCACAAAGTATGGGTAGCTGGTGGGATAAACTGATCGCTTATTGTAAGGAAGCTGTCACAAAGGTCGAGGCCGATGTAAAAGCTGTGGTGGAAGAAGGGATTAAGATCACGCAAGAAGCCCCTGGTGTTATTGGAAATATTGAGAAAGAAGCGACGACAATCGGAACCGAAGTTGAGACTGCCCTCAGCGGGATACAGAATGTTCTTAGCAGCGCGCTCAAATTTCTTCAAAACAATGAATTCCTAGCTCAAATCCTCGGTCCAAATTTAGAAGCTAAACTTCAGAATATTTTTGAAGAGGGGATTAATCTAACAGACAAAGCAGAAACAGATGTTGCAGATGCCGTGAAAGCCCTGCCTAAATATGCCTCGGAGTTAGACAATGTATTTGCTGAAATCCAGCAGTTCCTTTCTGGGTTAGACCAAAAACTCTAAAGTTAAAAGACGCAAAGGGTTTTAGCTCTTTGCGTCTTACATTTTTAGGTGCTTGGGGAATTGACCTTCTCACCGATTTCAAGAAGTATTTGTGAACCTATGAGATATGCAGAGAATGAAGTGATTATAAAGTAATATTGTAAGGGAACAGACCTACCTTCCCTCTTCATTTTTAACCTGACAAATGCAAGCACTATTGAAATGCTAACTGCAGAAATACAAGCATACTGGACCGCTTCTCGATTGATATTGCCAGCTAATAGCATGAAGAAGCCTCTAGAAAGATCTGCCATGATTTTTACATTATTTGTTTCATTATTAAGAACCATATATGTTTCAAATTGAAGTAGGGCTATAAGACTAATAGCATTGCGGTAGAGGAGCAAGCTACAAGCACCTTCCAATATTGATTTGACACTTCCGCTTAGTGCATTGTACTCGCTCGTATTAACGCTTTTCAATAAAATAGAAAGACCAAAAAATGTTTGAACGAATAGGCTGATTCTTTCTGAGGCAGTTGATGTAACTACATCCTTATAAATAGAATCGGTTAGAGCAATAGAGCCACTTTTTAAATATTCCCCTACTAAATTTATCATAATATCTTCAGGACTTAAAAGGTCTTCACTTCTACCCACAGATCGGTCATCCGCTGCAGGGGAGCGATATTCTTAAAGAACTGGATTTTACTAGGGTCTTTGGAGATATCGTCTAGCATTTTCAGCTCATAATCTTCTAGCCCTAGCTCGGGGAGAGGAGAAAGTGTAGCTGGGAAAATATAGAAATTCTGGTAAGCAACCTTGAGGGCATCTTTAGTATAGAGGTGGTTGAGCAGTTTATAGACATATTCCTCTTTAGTGCTAGCCTTAGAGATGCACAGATTTTCGATGGTGATGAAGGTCCCTTCTTTTGGGACAACGAAGTCGATCGAGGGAAAGAGGAGGTGAATCCTTTTGATATAGGTGCTTGTGGATAGGCCTACAGGGCAATTCCCGGTTGCGATGAAGTAATCAGCACGGAAGTCGGAATAGGCCTCTACCCAATTGCGCTGGAGCAATAGGAGCTGCCGGATTTGTTGAAATTGCTCTTCAGTGAGGTCTTTTTGGGCTGTGCCATAGAGATAGAAGGAGGCGTGCGAAACCGCTTCGCCTGCATGATTGCTGACAGCGATTTTGTAGTTGATCACACTTGGATCATAGATGGCGCGCCAGCTGGGATCAAAATTGCCTTTAAAATAGCGCTGGTCGACTCCAAGACCGTAGATTTCCCAGCCGAAAGGGATGGAATATTTGTTGCCTCGGTCGAATTCTGTATTGAGCAGGATCGGGTTCATATCCTTCCAAAAGTTGAGTTTGGAGTGATTGAGGGGTTTGAGGAGCTGATCATCGATCATCATCTGGACGTTGTAACCAGAGGGCATCACTAAATCATAGCCTTTGCCGCGGGTCGCTTTCATTTTCACAAGCAGCTCTTCATTCGAAGAGTAATAGCTGAGGTTGACTTTGATGCCCGTTTCATCTTCAAAGGCTTTGAGGACGCTAGGATGCAAAGTGTCTCCCCAGGTAAAGACGTTGATGCTTTTCTCTTCGTAGGGGAGGAATTTCCAACTTGGGAAGTAGAGGGCGAAGAAAATGAGGATGATCCAAGAGGTGACGATGATCAGGCGTGTGAATAATTTCAGAGGAACCTCACTTTGGTTTTAAGTGAGAAGAAGAGGAAGACTAAAAACGAACTGAGGAACAGGAGGATCGTAGAGAGGGCGTTCACGACGGGTGAGACACCAGTGCGGATCATCGAAAGGATATAGAGCGATAGGGTCTGGGCGGTGCTTCCTGCGCAAAAGTAGGAGAGGACAAAGTCATCAAATGAGAGGATAAAGATCAGCAGGGCGGTCGTGATCAGGGTGGGGCGGAGCATCGGCAAGGTTACTTTAAAGAAGGTCTGCAAGGGGGTGGCTCCCAGATCGAGCGAGGCCTCTGTCAAGGTGTAATCGAGATCGGAAAAACGGGCGTAGACGATCGGAACGGTGAATCCAAGTCCGAGGACAGAATGGGCCAGGATTAAAGTGGTGAGGCCGAGTGGGATGCCGATGAGGATGAAAAAGGAGAGCAGAGCCACAGCGAGGACGGTTTCAGGGATAATAATATTGCCGTAAAACATACCGAGCATTTTCCCAATCCGGCCGCCTTGAGCGGCATAAAAGACGACACCCACACCTGCGGCAAGGCTGATTAAAGTAGAAAAGGTGGCGACAATCAGCGAGTTGCCAAAGGATTTCCAAAGGTAGCTTGAACTGAAGAGTTCTTGGTACCATTTTAAGGTGAAGCCGCTCCATGGGGCAGGAAACTGTTCGGTGTTAAAGGAAAAGACCAGCAGCACAAAAATCGGGACATAGAGAAAGAGGTAGATCGCCGCAACGATTGCAAGGGTGCTGATTCTTCCGACCGATTTGCCTTTATCCACGATGCATCCTCGGTTCAAAAAGTTTTTTAATCACGTAGTAAAGAACAACTGCAGCGCAGATCAAAAAGATCGCGCTAAGAAGGGTAAATGCAGCTCCGAGCGATCCTGTCCCTTCGCCGAGGATATATTGCGATACCACGGTCCCGACGAACATTTTTTTATCGCCTCCCATCAGTTCAGGAATGACGAATTCTCCAAAGGAAGGAATAAAAACCAGGAAAAAACCGGCTCGAATTCCAGTGCTATTGAGCGGAAGTAGAATGCGCCTTACGGTGGAGAAGAATCCAGCTCCAAGGACATAGGAGGCTTCGATGAGTCGATAGTTAAAACGCTCTAAGGAAGTATAGATAGGAAAGACCATGAAGGGGAGGTAGTAGTAGACCATCATGATCATGATCGCGGGCAGGGAGTTGAGCAGATGGAGGGGTTCTTGGATAATCCCTATCCTGAGAAGGAGATTATTGAGAAAACCATGCCTCTCTAAGACATAGAACCAAGCGTAGACGTGGAGGAGGAAATTCGTCCAAAAAGGGACGATCAAGAAAAAGAGAAAGATGTTC
>JAGVJV010000093.1 GCA_020050965.1 Parachlamydiales bacterium | reverse complement strand
GCCGGCAGTGGCCTTGATGAAGATCGGAAATCCCAATTTTTCGGCTACTTTTAGCCCTTCTTGCACATTTTCTACAATTCCATCGGAGCCAGGAATCACCGGGCATTTGACGCTTTTCGCAATCGCTTTGGCCTCAGCTTTGTCGCCCAGTAGAGAGATTGCCTGATGGGAGGGGCCGATGAAGTTGATCCCACAGCTCTCGCAGATCGAGGCAAATCCTGCATTTTCACTCAAGAAGCCAAACCCAGGATGGATTGCATCTGCGCCGGTGATTTCGCAGGCTGAGAGGATGTTGGCGATTTTCAAATACGATTTTTGGGAAGCGGCTTCCCCGATGCAGATCGCCTCATCGGCATTGAGGACATGGAGCGCCTCTGTATCTGCCTGTGAATAGACAGCGACAGCTTTGATCCCTAAGTCGTGACAGGCTCTGATGATTCTGACGGCGATTTCGCCTCGGTTAGCTATAAGTATCTTCTTCATACAATCCGAAAGAGATTTGTTCCAAACTCAACAGGGTCTGAATTGCTGAGGAGCACTTCGGCAATTTTCCCTTTTTTCCCAGCCTTAACTTCATTCATCACCTTCATCGCTTCGATGATGCAAACAACAGTATCTTCTTCGACTTTATCGCCGACCTTCACATAAGGCTGATCATCAGGAGAGGCTGCTGCGTAGTACGTTCCCACCATGGGAGAGGTGATAAAGACCCCCTCTTTTTTCTCCACTTTCTTCTCTTCTTCTGCGGCTGGACGATGGTGAGGATGTGGATGCGGATGGGGAGGATGATAATGAGCCGGTTCTGGTCGGTGCACAACCTGCTGAGGCTGCGGCTCTACTTCTCTTTCCAGCTCAATCTCAAACCCTTTTTCCTCTTTGATGCGCACTTTTTTGAGGCCCGATTTTTCCATCGAGGCCATCAATTCTTTAATTGACTTCATGTCCATAAATTACAACCTTTGGATAAATTCATTTGTTGTTGTATCCACCTTCACAATATCGCCCGTTTCAATGAAGAGCGGCGCTTCAATTTTTGCTCCAGTTTCCAAATAACAGTACTTTGTTGCGTTCGTCACTTGAGGGCCCGCTTCAATGTTTTCAGTCTTCACCACCATGAGTTCGAGGAACTGAGGCAGCTCGATGGAGAAGATCGAATCCCCATAAAACATCGCTTTGACTTCGATCCCTTCTTTGATGTAGTTGACCTTGTCGCCAATGATATTCTTGGGGACAAACACCTTTTCCAAGTTGCCTGTGTCAAGAAATAGATAGTCTTTTCCTTCTATATAGAGAAACTCGAGACTATGTTCATCGAGCATCACCTCTTGGACCTCTTGTCCTTCCTTGAAGTTCTTCTCGATAGTCTCATCGGTCATGATGTCTTTGAGCTTCGTCTTGATGAAGGGGGTTCCCTTTGGAACTGTCACCTTCACAGCCGATTCTACTCGATAAATATTTTTATCGATGGAGATCATGATCCCCGGAGTAATTTGATTGCTCGTCATTGGAGCTTTAGCTTTCATGTTTGACAAAGACCTCTTGCAATTCTTTAAGTGTTTTAATCGTTAAATCGACACTCTCTTTCGGCTCAGTGTGTATTTTCCCTCGTCCATTTTGAAAATGGACCGTGTAGATACCGAGCTCTTTCGCGGGCGTCAAATCAACCTCCACCCGATCGCCACAGACAATCGCATTACTGGGGTCAAAGTTTAACTCGCTGAGCACATTTTGGTAATCCAATTTTTTACTAGCGCCTGTGCTCACGATAATTTTACTAAATTGCTCAGGTTGAATACCAGCTTTTTCCATCTTCTGAAATTGGAGCTGCTGATGACCGGCTGTCACAAGAGCCAGAGTGTGATGTACTTGCAGCGCATCTAGCACTTCCTTAGCACCGGGAACAGGATCGATCTTAGCATCAGCTGGCAGCGCCGTTTTTAGTGCGTTGAGCCCTTCTTGCAAAATTTCTTCTTTATTGGAATATCTGCCCCAAAATTCTCTCAAGGCAATCCGAGAAGTTAGCGCTTTTTCATTGATCGCAGTAAGCTCCTCAAACGTCCCTTCCAGACCCATTGCGTCGTACGCTATCTGCAAATAGAGAGGCGTTAAACACTTTGAAGTTTCAATGAGAGTATCATCAAGATCAAATACTACCAACACTCTTCATTAACTCCTCAGCGCCTACGATCTTCATCAATTCTTCGGCCAATTTTTCAGGGTCGTGTCGAATCAGATTCCGCTTCAGCAGATCTGATTTCACTCCCTCGCCAACAGTCCCCAGCAACTGTGCAGTGATCACCCGCTCGTCATCGAGATCGTTTTCGACTAGCGTCCCCTCTTCGGCATAGACATCGAGGAGTTCCTCGGGTGGACTCTGGATATTGACCAAAATGTGATCAAAAATATCCTCTCCTAAAAACTGGGTGACCTCATTTAAATAGTGGCTGGTTTTATAACCAGTGGTCTGCCCCCGTCGATTCATCAAATTGCCGACAAAGATTTTCTTTGCCCTGGAATCGAGCAGCGCTTGACTAATCCCCTCGACTAGCAGATTAGGGATCAGCGAAGTGTGCAATCCTCCTGGTCCTAAAATAATGTAATCAGCCTTACCAATCTCATCGATCGCATGAGGATTAGCCTCAGGATAGGGCTCGAGATAGATTTTTTTATACCCCTGGTCGATCTCCTTAGAAAGGTAGATTTCTTTCTCCCCGTCTAAAAATTCCCCAGTGTTCAGAATCATTTTTAGCCGCACTTGGTGGGTGGTCACCGGAATCACTTTGCCCTTGATGAACAAAATGCGTCCCATCTCCTCGACCGCTTTTTCGAAGCTGCCTGTTACTTTTTCAAGCGCAGACAGCAGCAGATTGCCAAAACTGTGGCCCCCCAGCCCCCCATTCTCAAAGCGATAGTTCACTAAGCTTCTCATCAGACTTGATGAATTAGACAATGCGACCAAACATTGCCGCACATCACCTGGAGGCAAAACTCCCAATTCATCGCGCAAAATTCCAGTGCTGCCCCCATCATCGGCCATCGATACGATCGCACTTAGATCTACAGGATAATTTTTTAGCCCGCTTAGGACCGCAAAATTGCCTGTCCCACCCCCGATCACGACGACTCTAGTCATAAATTCCTCAACAATTTTATCCTCGACGCCATTTCAGGAGCCCCGAAGAGAAAGGTTCCAGAAACAAAAACATTCGCTCCGGCCTCGGCACATAGCTTAGCTGTTTTATCGTCGATTCCCCCATCAACTTGGAGATTAAAGGGAGGTGTCTCGTTGGGATCGCCTTTGACTCCCCCTTTGCGAATTTGGAGCTTATCGATCGTCTGCCTAGTGTATGTAATTTTCTCGAGCATGTCGGACATAAATGCCTGTCCGCCAAATCCCGGATTGACCGTCATGATCAAGATCAGATCGCATTTGTCCAAAAATTGGGGAATGAAAGAGGGGCTGGTTTCGGGGCGAAAGGCGAGGCCCGCTTCGACATTGCATTTGCGGATATAAGCTAGAACCTCATCGACATCCTCGGTAGCTTCGAAATGGAACGTGATCCTGTCTGCACCTGCCTCAACTAGCCTTTCAACATAGTCAAACGGGTTATAGATCATGATATGGACGTCTAAAAATAAATCTGTTGACCGGTTGATCGCTGATACGGCCCGAGGTCCCAAAGTCAAGTTGGGAACGAAATGGCCATCCATGATATCAATGTGGATTGCATCGGCGCCGGCCTGTTCGACACGTTTTGCCTCTTCAGCTAAATTGCCAAAATCCCCAGACAGGATCGACGGCTCAATGATATTAGGCCATTTTTTCTTAGTCACGCCCCAAGTATGAATGATTTTCTTCAAAAGTCAAGAGGAAGGTATTTTGCCGGTCTAGGTTGGGGTCGAGAAAAATGTAACCCCGATAGAACGAGTCCTGGATCTGCATTTCGACTGTCAAAAGATCATTTGATGGAGTTGCCTGCTTAGATATAGGTTCGCTGCTCTTAATCATCACAAACAGATAGTCATTTGCTCTTTTCGATTTTAAATGTCCCATCTGCGCTTCAAGCAACATTGAAAAAAGGATACGGAGTAAATGGGGATCGAGTGTCGTGCTGAGGTGTGCGGGCATAATCGCATGGAAAAAATTTTGGAGCAAAAGGGCGTGTTTGTTGGCCAATTTTCCTAGCAATTTCTTCAGTCTTTGGAAATTCTCACTCTGCTTTAAGATCATTCCACCATTATAATCTCGCACCTCTCCAATGGCCGACTCAATTTCTTTCACCAGATGTAGGCGGGCGGCAAAAAGATCAATTGAATAGTCTTCTCGCATAAATTTTTCACTTGCAAAGCGCGCGCGCATTACGACTGCTTCCTTTGAGACTTTTCGCCGGAGCTGTCCCACGACCTTTACTCGATCAATCGAAAACCGGAAAAGTTCTTCAATTGGGCGGCATTCTGGATGGAGAAGGCGGACTAGAATCACAGTGAAACAGAGTTCCGTATCGGTCTGTTCCTAAAAGGAAATGATCATTTGGGGGATATCGCGCAGGAAGCGAAGCTGCTGGCTTAAGACGAGAATATTGCGCATCACCTCTTCTTCATTGCGTGGCATAAAAATCGGCGGAACGAGCTGTTCAATATGGCTCACAATTTCGGTTGCGAGCGCTTGTTTCTCGGCAAATTTCTCGATTTCCAGATAGAAGACCCGGCCATTATTGTAATAAGAACCTGGGATAGGATTAAAACTGCCAAGCGCCGACAAAAGATGCCTCTCCTCAAAAAGCTCATGCTCATTCAGCAAATTCATACCCACAAAGATTGATTGGACCTCTTTGATGCCTAAAGGAGTATGAAGGGTGGTTTTTTTGAGTTTCAGACAAAGATGACGTTTTGTAGGATCCTTCTGCTCGATCACTTTGCGAAACCGGTAGAGCGTAAAAATGATCCGGCTGATGTCGGAAGGTTGCCGGTCTGCCTTAAAGCTCCCTTTCATGGAAACGAGAAAGTGCTGCATCTCGCTGAAAATATCGTAATCGAAGACCTTGGGGAACCGGCGAACGAGCTGAGTGATCCTCTCTTGCACTACCACCGTTTTATCGTCGATGGTTAGCCCTTTCATTTCCAGGATTTTGCGTGCATGGTAAGCCGACTGTGCCCCAATTAGGATTTCCCTCTCGAGAAATGGGAGATTCCGAAGGGCTACTTCCATATCACTTGGCAAACTGAGTATAACCTGAGAAACAGCTCCGGTTGAAAAAATGAGCGAAATGTCCAGATTCTTTCCTGGGACAAGCCATCTGCTGATCATCTGAAAAAAGAACATCCCCACATTTTTGCGGGGATTGCAATATAGAGAAATTTTTAGAGTGGTAGGGCCTTCTTGAGACCAGTTGAGGAGGGGGAGCTTTTCCGCGGACTGCTTGTCCAAGGCCTTTTTCAAAATATCATTTATAATATCCTGGACCATAAGATCGGCTCAT
>JAGVJV010000287.1 GCA_020050965.1 Parachlamydiales bacterium | reverse complement strand
TTATTGACGAGGGAGATTTCAACTTCTCCAGATTTGATTTCCTTTTTTAAATACTTTTCTAAGTAGATCGCTGTATAGACACCACCAAATCCGCCTCCTAAAATTAAAATCTTTTTCATTCTAAGCCTCCAATTGACTAGATAGTATATTTAGAAATTTTTGGCTTGTCTTTTCTCAATTCATCCATTATCAGTTGAAATAAGATGAATAAGAAATACCTAAAGTTTTGGGGCACTAGGGGATCTTGTCCAGTAAGCGGGCCAGAATATATCCATTTTGGAGGAAACACCTCCTGCATGGAACTGCTCTATGAAAATGTCCATATCATCTTTGACGCCGGATCCGGAATCCGGCCGCTTGGCAAAGCATTTATTAAAGAAAACATCAAGAAGACCGATCTTTTCATCAGCCACACCCATTGGGATCACATCATCGGCTTTCCATTTTTCGATCCCGTTTATTTAAGCGATGCGAGCATCACAATCTGGACCCCACCTAGCTTGGGGCGCCCCTCCAAAGAGCTTTTCAACGAATTGCTAGCTCCCGAATTTTTCCCAATGAGACTTTCCGAACTCAAAGCGGGGCTACAATTTAAAGTCTTTGATGACCATACTCCTATTCAGATGGGGCCCATCACTCTCACCTTCCACAAAGTCAACCATCCAGGCGCCACTTATTGCTTTAAAATCCAAACTCCCCATCAAACCATTGGCTATACGACAGATAATGAACTGATTGAGCCCTTTGGAGCTCAGGAACACTCCCTCATAGAATTTTATCGAGGGTGCGATCTATTGATCCATGAGGCCCAATATTTTTCAGAAGAGTATGCCAAAAAGAAAGGCTGGGGCCACTCCAGTTTATTTGGGGCGATGAATTTTGTTGAAAAAACAGAGGCAAAGAGATGGCTTGTATGCCATCACGATCCAGCCCATACAGACGCCGATCTGATGCAACTAGAGAAGCTTGCCCTTCAAAAAAGTTCAATTCCCTCCGAGTGGTTACGAGACCATCAAAAGGTGGAGCTAACTTAATGAACACACCATACGACTTCTTTAAGAAAAATCCCTTATTTCAAGGCCTGGCAGATGAATCACTCAAAGCGCTCCATACGATCAGCGAAGAGATCAAGATGAAAAAGGGTGACTTTTTGATGAAAGAGGGCGATCCTGCTTCAGAGCTCTTCTTCATCATTGAAGGGGATATCGAGATCATTAAATATGACGTCGAGACCAAAACCCATTTCGTCGTCAACATCCTCCACCCCGGAGACACTGTAGGAGAACAAGCCCTCATTGACAAAGGGCGCAGATCTGCCTCCATCCGAGCAGCAACAGACACTCGCCTTTATAAAATTACCTTTGCCGACCTAAACAAACTGGCAAAGCACAACCCCGAATTCCAGACCGTATATAATGAAATCTCAAGACAGATGAGCCAAAAATTGCGGGAGACGACTAATGTTGCTGCAGTAGCCTTAAAAAATGAGCTGATCGAATACAAGCATCGGGTCAGCATGGGGTCTTTCTTGGTCTATGTGATCACCGCGATTTCGCTCTTTGTCTATACTGTGCGTCCATTAAAATTTGCACTGACGCACGTGGCCGATACAACCTATATTTCGATTCCCCTCATCATTTCACTTACCTTTTTTGCAGTCCTCATTATTCGAGCCTGCCCCTTCCCCCTATCTGTCTTTGGCTTCACCACTCGAAATTGGAAAAAAGCCATCTATGAAGCTACGATCTTTACAATCCCTGTCCTTGCTTTGATTGTCTTCAGTAAATGGTGTTTGATTCAATTTGTTCCAATCTATAAAAACCACGCAGTTTTTGAACCTTTCGCTCTTATGCCAGGCGCAACCTTCAAGTACTGGTTGCTCAATTCGTTCGTTTATTGTCTATTTATTCCGATTCAAGAAATTATGGCCCGGGGAGCGTTGCAGGGACCTTTAGAGAAATTCCTGGCAGGCAAGAACAGAGTGTTTACCTCTATTTTTATCTCCAACCTCATTTTCAGTTCAGCACACGTTTTCCTATCGGAACAAATTGCGATGATCGTTTTTTTCTCTGGTCTTTATTTCGGCTGGCTCTATTCCCGTACCTATACCCTCATCGGCGTCATCCTCGCCCACTGCCTAGTTGGCGTCTGGGGATTGAACGTGGTTGGGCCAGTTCTTTGATACAGAAAAAGTGGGCATCTTGAATAACCCCAAGCTGCCACCCCATACTATACCCGTTCCGTTTCATAGGCACCCAAAAGGACTGATTCAAAGCCGCGGGATTGCAATTGTTTTGAAAGGGGTAGTATTGAATTTAATACAACCCCTTTCAAAACAATCCAATCGCAGCAGCTTTGAATTCAGTCCCTTTGGGTGCCTTTGAGACGAAACGGGTATATACTCCGACTCGTGAACCGCGCGAGCTTTTCAGAAATCGAGTCTCAAGCGAAGGACGAGACCTCCAAAACCGAGGTTGGTGATTAAGTTGTCTGTGTTTTGGAAAGTATCGGCAATTAAATTAAGTGGGGATGCACTTAAATCGACTTCGGCACCTCCATAGGTTCTATGGTAGAGTCCAAAATCAAACCAGTAGTGGTGCTCCCAGCCTAAGTCAATTGAAGTGCTAAAACTCTCACAACACCACTGCTGCTGCCAACGAAACCCAGCACCTACATCTAAAAGTCCCTGCATACGATGAAAGTGGTCTGTTCCCACAGGATCGGCTCGACTGATTGTGTCTATATCGACATCTTCCGGAGCCTCATCATCGCTAATAGTCGTTCTGCGAGTACCGTTTAAAATATAAGCATTCCTTCCTCGGAATTTGCCCCAAAGCACTGCTCCATCCACATTTCCGTAGATGCTTAAATTAGCACAGCCACACCAATTTGCGATCACAAACTCAGGCTGCATACCACCAAGTAACCCGATACCCCATAACTTATTATTGAAGATAGTTTGAGTTGAGATCACTGTTGGGCCTACAAAAACGGTGACGGTCTGACTTTGAGGAAAAGCAAAGACTGTCGGATCATCGAGGTCGGATCTGACTTTAAAATGAGACTTTGTCCATGCCCCACGAATCGCCGCATATGGTCTGATATTAAAGCAACGATTGACCCAATAGCGGAATCCCATTTCTAAATCGACTTGGTTGTAGGTGAGGGACCATTTCCCTGAAATCCTTGTAGCACCAATTGGGATGAATGTGCTGCTATT
>JAGVJV010000007.1 GCA_020050965.1 Parachlamydiales bacterium | reverse complement strand
GGGGATATCGGCAATTGTTTTGCCATCTTTGGTGTGGACTAAGGTGTCGTGGGTGGGAATGCAGGTATCTACGGCGCCAAATTCTTTGGCTTTGCGGATGTTCTCTTCGAGGATGCGATGGCTGACGAAGGGCCGTACAGCATCGTGGATGACGACAATGTCGGTCTCGGGGCCGCAGGCGAGCAGCCCTTTATGGGAAGACTCTTGACGGGTGGCTCCTCCGGCGACAACTTTGTGGGCAAAACCTGCCTCTGCTTGGACCTGATGGATAAGCTCTGCTTCGCAGACGAGGATGATTTCTTCGAAGAGATTAGAGGTAGCAAAGCGGTCGAGAGTCCGAAGGTAGATTTTCTCTCCAGCTAGGAAATGGAACTGCTTTGGCTGCTCGTCTGAAAAGCGCTTGCCTTGGCCTGCCATTAGAAGGATTCCCTTGACCCCTTTCATAAATCCGAGTATGTAGAAGTTAAGGATAGAGATCAATATGCTTACACAGATAGCCGTCATCCTCATACATTCTACACTTTGCAGCGAGATTGCCCAGGGGGCTCCGCCTGCTCAAAGCGAGCGCCCATTCTCTCTCCGTGGGGGCAAGACGATAGTGGTGCAGAAGTTTGAGTTTGAGGGCAATAGCGGGATCACCACTGCCCAGCTAGAGCGTCTGACAAATCATTATTTGAATCGTACGCTCTCTGAGAGCAATCTTTCAGAAATCAAGCTCCGAATCGAAATCCTCTATAGGAGCAAGGGCTATTCCAATGTGGAAGTGGCTATTGCCCCCAGTCAAAAAGATGATACCCTCACCTTCATCATCAAAGAAGGCAAGAAACAAAGCTAAATTTTAATTGACTTTTAGTTGCTAATTGCTTATAATTTATCTATATGCAAGCAGTAACATTAGAACTCAATCACGTTTTATTTTTACCAGACTTTATGGTGGGTGTTTTTAAACATCTTTCCCTAAAGGATATGGAAAAGGCGGTCTTAGTCTGTAAAAATTGGCATGCGATTGCCGATGAGCACTTTATATGGAATCATATGGGCATTCGAAAAGCACTGCCTGCTAATACCAAGATTGTATGGATAAAGGACTGGGAAGACGAGGGAATAGCGTGTCAAGATGTGCGGCCAATCGATAAACTGGCTGCAATTCGGGATGTTGGAATTCTGCAATCTTTGGATCGGAATGGTTTATATCTCTGTGGGATTGTGCCTCAAGGACTTACACTCAGAAAAATCAAGGAAATTGCGGTTAGACATGGGATTACTTTAAATTTCCATATCCCTCCGCATCCGAATGCCCCAGATGAATTAATGGATGTCTCGAATCCATGTGCTTATATCGCAGCAACGACCGGGTATGCTCTTGGTCATAGGATGAGTGAGAAGCAAAGGAAGATTTTAACCGGATTACCAGATGTTTCTATCCTGCCGGCAACTGCTTTTGCAATTTTTAGAGCTATTCACAATAAAGAATGCCTGCATATTGATCTGCCTTTGAGTTGTGCTGAGGAATTCCATAAAAGCGCACTGTGCATTGAATATAGAGCTCAAGGGTCTGAATTTTTGGTAAATAATCTCTCCTATGAAATGGGCTTTGGTGGAGTTGGGGCTCAAATCGTGTTTAAGTAACTAAATATTTTAGTCTTATTTTTATTTATTGCCTAATTAAGTATAATAATTAGAGTATTAATTAAAAATTTAAATAAAATATGTCTATTACTCCATCATCATCCACAGAGTACCTCCCAGGTCAAGAGCCATTTTTTAAAATGCGTAAAATGGATGAGGATAGCGATAGTACTTCTGAAGTTCAAACCACAGAGTTGTTTTCTCAAGACCCTCTTAGGCTCATCTTCGGGTTTTTGCCCTTCGGCTGTTTAGGGGTTGTAGCGAGAGTTTGTAAATTATGGCAAAAAGCAGCTTCGCATGTTTCCCTATTAAGGCCTTATTGCTACCCGTCTGCGGAGCCTGAGGATTTCTCGGTTGTCACTGTTCCAAAGGAGCTTTCCACATTAAATAATCTTCTCAAATGGGCGGCATGTAAAAAGATTAAAATGGGTACAATCGACCGCGCTGTATTGACTCGCTTTGGTGGGCAAGAGGTAAATGGAAAGTGGCTGATCTCAAACTTCGGGGCCGTAGGGACGGAAGATTTGATTATTACAGATCAAGAAGACGTGATTTGCAGCTACGAATATGAAATGCAATCGGTAGTCGTAGCACTTGCTTTAAATCTGTTCACCTATCTGCAAACGGGGAATTGGTTGCTGGGAGACGATCCAATAACTTATATCCGTTGTAAGAATAATATTATTTTGGGAGGGGCTACCGCAGAGCATGGTCCCAATATTCGTATATATGATGCGAAAGCTCCGCATATCTACGCAGGAGCAATGGAACCTATTGAAGATCAGGACTTAAATTGACCCCTTTAAGCTCTTGCTGCAAGAAGTCTGCCCGTTTTTGGTTGATCTCTTTGGGATCGGTCAAGGTAGGGAAAAGGTGGGAGAAATATCCTCGCCTGCATTTAAAAAATAGCTCGCTTAAGATCTGATCTGTCACGCCGGTTATGTAGCCGAGTGCCAAACCCAGCTTAAGCAGGCTCAATAGATCGAG
>JAGVJV010000248.1 GCA_020050965.1 Parachlamydiales bacterium | reverse complement strand
CTATCATGGGAGGGGCTGGTGAAAGCGGATCGCATCGCTGGGGTAGTTTTAACGACATTTGCACGGAACTTGAGATCTTAGCTGGCAATGGACGGGTCGTCACTGCAAGTCCACAGGAAAATGCAGACCTCTTCTATGGGACTCCCTGCTCCTACGGCTCTCTCGGTGCTCTATTGTCAGCAAAAATTAAACTCATCCCAGCTAAAAAGTATGTTCATCTGAAATACCATTTTTGCTCATCTCCAATTGAGAAACTGCAAGAGCTAATTCAAAGCTCAGCTGATTTTCTCGATGGCATCGTCTATTCAAAAGAAAAAGCAGTCATCATCGAAGGCAATTTAACTGATAAGCATGACCTTCCAACATTTTCAACAAAACCCCTGAATGCAGAGTGGTATTACCAACATGTTGAACAATTGGAGCCTGGTTATGAAGAATTGATGCCACTTTACGACTACTTCTTTCGGTATGATCAGGGGGCATTTTGGGTCGGAGGCTTTTTGCTCCGGCCACAACTCGTGCACCGTTATCTTCTTGAAGGTATTTTCGGCCGTTATTCTGAGCAAAATATCAATGATGCAACCATTAGAAAACTGCGGTCTCCTCCCAGGCCCAATGTGATTTTGCGCACACTCTTGCATCCATTTTTGACTACAAAAACCTTGTGGAAACTATTCCACTTGGCAGATAAATGGGCACAAACACATTCCATTTTGCAAGATTTTTGCATCCCCAAAGAGAATGCCGCTCAATTCTTAGAACAGGTCATCGAAGATCCAGGCACCTTTCCAATGTGGCTGTGCCCGTTGAAAAGCACCCAGAAACCACAGATTTTTGCCCCGCATCTAAGCAGTACAAGTCATGTGATCAACGTCGGCATCTATGGCTTGCCTTCCTATTACACAACATCTACCGAAAATGTGACTAAGCAACTGGAAAGCAAGACCAGACAGTGCGGCGGCAAAAAAGTGTTCTATAGCCGTTCTTTCTACACCAAAGAAGAATTCTGGCAGATCTATTCGAAAGGCGCTTATCAGGCTCTAAGGTCCAAAATGGGTGCGGATGGCATATTTCATGACATCACTGAAAAACTTCTATCTGAGTGAGTGCTGTTTTCTGATTTGACTATGCTTGAGACCATAGCCAAAGTAGATGCAATAGCCGATAGCAATCCAGATCAGCAGTTGCAGCCAAATCGTCACAGGAAGGACGACCATCTGCAGGATGCAAACGAACATTCCACCAAGCGGGATCCAAGGGAAAAGAGGCACTTTGAAGGGGCGATGTAAGCTTGGTTGGCGGTAGCGCAAGACCAGCACACCAAAGCAGACGATGGTGAAGGCGAGCAGGGTGCCGATTGTAACGAGCAGTCCCAATGTCGTGGCTGGGAAAATGCCGCATACGATGATCCCGATGACAGTGAGAAAAAGGGTCGTAAAGACTGGGGTATGCAACTTGTGGTGCACTTTTCCAAATACCTTTGGGAGCAGTCCATCATGGGACATGGTATAGAAAATGCGACTTTGCGCCATGAGAGTTACCATGACTACCGAAGTAAGTCCGACTAAAATCCCTATCTTTGCAAGGTAGCGCAGCCAGATAAATTTTGGGCCAAAGGCGTCAATCGCGTCGCTGAAAGGTGCTGGTCCACCGAGAAGTTTATAGCCAACCGCCCCTGTAAGAACGAGAGTCATCAAGATGTAGATGACAGCCGCAATACTTAATGAGCCAATCATCCCTATGGGCATATCTTTTTGCGGATTGCGTGCCTCTTGGGCAAGGGTCGAGAGGGCATCGAAACCGATGTATCCAAAGAAGACCACTCCGGCACCACGTAAAATTCCGCTCCAGCCGAAACTGCCGAACGTCCCGGTATTCTCTGGAATAAAAGGAACCCAATTATCCGTATTGATATAGGCGATTCCACAGGCGATGAAGAGGACGATGACGGTCAGTTTGGTGGCCACCATAATGTTATTAAATCGGTTCGCAGCTTTGATTCCCACGGCCACAAGTGTTCCCATCAGGGCCATGATGACTGCTGCTGGCACATTAAAAAGAGAGCCGGTTTTGGCCCAGCCGGTTGCAGCATCATAAGAAAAGACCGGACCGGAGATCGAAGCCGGGAGATAGAGTCCAAAATCAGCAAGAAAACTCGAAAGATAGCCTGACCAGCCAACGGAAACCGTTGCAGCAGCAAACAGGTACTCTAATGAAAGGCACCAGCCGATGGTCCATGCAGCAAATTCGCCTAGTGTTGCATAAGCATAAGTGTAGGGGCCGCCTGCAATCGGGATTAGGGAAGCAAATTCTGCATAGCATAGCGCCGCAAAAGCGCAGACAATCGCAGCAAGAATGAAGGAAAAGATCACCGAGGGGCCTGCATATTGAGCAGCTGCCTGACCACCGATGACGAACACTCCTGCACCAACGATCACGCCAATACCGAGGGTGATCAAATTGAAACCGGTCAAGGAGCGGGTTAGCCCCCCCTTCTTTTCCTCTTGATGTAGATCTTGGATGCTTTTCTTTAAAAAGAGCCCTTTAATCATCATTTAACCTTTCTTTCTGATATGACTATGTCTAATTCCATAACTGAAGTAAACCACATATCCGATAAAGATCCAAATGATCAGCTGCATCCAGGTGACGCTCGGAAGAGCAATCATTTGCAAAATGCATGCGAGCGTTCCGATCAGAGGGATCCAAGGGAAGAAAGGAACTTTAAAAGGCCTGTGCAAGCTTGGCTGCTTGTAACGTAAGATTAATACACCGAAGCAGACGATTGCAAAGGCCATCAGTGTGCCCATTGAAACCAGCTGACCGAGAATGCCTACAGGGAAAAGTCCGCAAATCAACATCCCAACTACCGTTAAGAAAATGGTATTAAAGAAGGGTGTGTGGAACTTTTTATGGACTCTTCCAAAAGCCTTTGGCAAAAGCCCGTCATGTGCCATGGTATAGAATACTCGAGTTTGTCCCAGGAGCATCACCATAATCACCGAGGTAAGTCCAGCTAAAATTCCAAACTTAGCGAAGTAACGGAACCAGATAAACTTGGGTCCTAAGCTATCGAGTGCAACGCTAAAGGAAGCAGGCCCGCCTAAAGCTTTATAGCTAACAATCCCTGTTAGAACCAAGGCCATGATGATATATACAATCGCTGAAATTCCGAGCGATCCGACCATTCCAATCGGCATGTCTTTTTGAGGATCGCGCGCTTCTTGAGCGAGTGTCGAAAGGGCATCGAATCCAATGTAGGCGAAAAAAACGACCCCAGCACCACGTAGAATTCCACTGAACCCAAACTCACCAAATGTACCCGTGTTTGCAGGGATAAAGGGAACCCAATTTTCGGTATTGATATACGCGATTCCGATAGCAATAAAGAGGACAATTACCGTGAGCTTGATCGCAACGATGATATTGTTAAAGCGAGTTGCTGCCTTAATCCCGAGCGCGATCATACCGCCAATAAATCCAATAATCAGCGCAGCAGGCAAGTTGAAGAATGCTCCTGATTTTACCCAGCCGTTGTTAATATCATATAACAGAGGCGAACTAGCGATCTTAGCCGGCAAATAAATGCCAAAGTCGTTTAAGAAACTGGAGAGATAGCCTGACCAGCCGACCGAGACAGTCGCTGCAGAAAAGAGGTATTCAAGAGTGAGTGACCAACCGATAGTCCATGCGGCAAATTCACCTAGAGTCGCATAAGCATAAGAGTAAGGGCCGCCGGCAATAGGAATCAGAGAGGCGAACTCAGCATAGCATAGCGCTGCAAAAGCGCAGATAATAGCTGCGAAAATAAATGAAAAAACCACACTAGGCCCTGCATTTTGCACAGCCGCTTGGCCCAGGAGGACAAACACACCAGCGCCTACAATCGCGCCTATTCCCATTGTAGTTAAATTTAAACCTGTCAACGACCGCTCAAGTCCACCCTTCTTCTCAGAGGCTTCCTCTCGCATGTCTTGAATACTCTTCTTAGCAAACAGTCCTTTTGTCATTTTGGCGATTCTAGCAAATGATCAGAATTTATTGCAAACTAAGAGGCAATTGCAAACTATGGTAACCAGCAAACTCGACCTTATAAGATATTTTGCCAACTTGACTCAAAATCATAGATTTTTCTGGGCGCCTGAGTTTTGCAATTGACTCTTTGATTGACATTTTGGGCGCAGCCAGCTATTTTTTTTATGTTTATGGATCAAAAGGTCATCCCAGTCGAAACGCATCAACTTCCTATTCAGAAAGTCGATGTACACGCTCTCTATGTATTAGAGAAACTTAAAGCAGCCGGATATGTCGCCTATCTGGTGGGAGGAAGCGTCCGCGATCTACTGCTGGGTCACCCTCCAAAAGACTATGATATTTCCACCTCCGCCAAACCCGAAGAGATCAAAAAACTGTTTAATAACTGTATCTTGATCGGACGACGGTTCCGCCTGGCCCACGTCCGCTTTGGTAAAAAAATCCTCGAAGTCTCCACTTTTAGAGCTGGGGATCCTGAAAAGGAGGAGCTGATCTTGCGCGACAATCAATGGGGATACCCCGAAGAAGATGCGCTCCGCAGGGATTTTACCATCAACGGCCTCTTCTATGACGCTTCGAATCAAACGATCATTGACTACGTCGGGGGCTATGAAGATATTAAGAGGAAATACTTGAGAACAATCGGTCAGCCATTTGTCAGATTCAAGCAAGATCCTGTGAGAATGCTCCGCTTGCTCAAATTTCAAGCGCGGTTTGGTTTTGAAGTCGACCCCGATGCCCATATTGCTCTTGTCGAATGTCGAGAGGAGATCATCAAAAGCTCACCAGCCAGAATCGTCGAAGAGATGCTTCGGATGCTTGAATCAGGCGCGGCAAAACCTTTCATCGAGCTGCTTGCACACCATGGGCTGATGAATCATCTGCTCCCCGAAGTGGCGAATTTCATTGAGAAAGAAAAAGAGAGCGACCTCATCTATAATTTTCTTCAAGAAATCGATTCTGTTTTCCTAGATCCTACTATAGAAAATTTGGATCGATCGGTGCTGCTCAGCTCAATCTGCTACCCTCTTTTGGAAAAGCGGCTCCGCACTCAGTACTTAGATCGGGATCACATTCCCCATTTGGGGCAAGTTCAAGACCTCATTCGCCAGCTGCTTACCGATCTCTATGAGGGTTTTTTCCTCGTTCCACGTCGTCTGCGAATCAGCGTAAACAATATCTTGATGGGGCAATACCGTTTTACCCCGCTTCAGAAAAAAAAGGGATTAAGGAAGAGGATACCAAGAGATTCAGACTTCCCCCATGCGCTTAAATTTTTAAATCTGCGTGCTTGTCTAGAGCCTGGGCTCAAACAGATCTACGATGAATGGAATGAAACCTATTTGAGCATCCCTCGTGAAGAGCCCCCGCCTGTCCGCAAACCGCGCAGAAGACGGCGGAGCCGAAGATCATGATCGATATCATCCAACTGACAAATAGCATTGAGGTCGCTCACATTGGCCCTTCACTGGAAAAGGGGCGGTTGCCTGCGGTTTTTTATTTTTCCATTTCAGGACAGGACTCTCTCGGGCTCGATCCGTTTAACCAACCGGCCGTCTTTCTTGCCGAAAAGGGGCTGCGCGTCTTTTCAATGGATCTTCCTGCCCACGGCCCCAACTTAAATCCTTTGGAAGCCATCGATACCTGGGCGCGAGAATTTAGCGAGGGAAAAGACCCCTTTGCCCCCTTTATCGAAAAAGCGATTTTTGCACATAACGCCTTGCTTGATCGTGGGCTCATCTATGCAGAAAAATTGGGTTTGATGGGTCTGTCGCGCGGCGGTCTGATCGCTTGTTTGCTCGCCACCAAATTGCCAGAAGTTCGGGCGATCGTCGGATTTGCACCCATGACTCAGTTTTCTGCAGCAAAGGAATACAATTTAGAAAATTTCATCGCCCCCCTGTGCGAGGAGAAGATCCGTTTTTACATCGGAAACCGTGATATCCGCGTGGGAACAGATCGGTGTTTTTCTCTTGTGCAATCTCTTACAGAAGCAGCCTTTCAAAAGGGAGTCCGATCTCCTCCTATCGAAATGATCATCTCACCCTCAATCGGCCATATGGGGCACGGAACATCCAAAGAAATCTTCCATGACGGGGCCCTCTGGCTCGGGAAGCAACTGGGAGCCCTCTGATGCATTCGATTTTTATTTTTGCGGGTGAGACAAGCGGCGATCTGCATGGGTATAAACTTGTCCGCGAATTGAAGAAAACTTTTCCAAACGCCCATCTTTTTGGGGTAGGCGGCCCCAAGATGCGCGCAGAAGGGCTCGATTGCATTCTCGAGATGGAAAAGTTCCAAGTGATGGGATTCATCGATGTCTTTTTTGCCCTTCCTCGCCTCATGCGCTATTTTTTTTCCTTGCGCAATCTCTTGCTAAAGAAGCAGCCCGATCTTGCTTTCTTTATCGATTACCCAGGCTTCAACCTAGCGTTGGCCAAAAGCCTTTCTAAACGATCTTTTAAAGGGAAAATCTGCCACTATATTTGCCCTTCTGTTTGGGCATGGGGAAAGAAACGGATCTCCAAAATGGAAAAAATACTCGATCACTTATTTGTGATTTTTCCTTTTGAAGCCGCCCTTTTCGACAAGCAGAAATTGCAAGTGGATTATGTGGGCCATCCCCTTGTGCAAAATATTTATACTGGTCCAGCGATAACGACAGATGGTAGGCTAATTGCTTTATTTCCTGGCAGCCGTCAGAAAGAGATATTGCGCAATTTTCCTTTACAACTTCAGGTAGCAAAAAAATTATCGAGTGAATTTCCCGATTTAAAATTTGCTGTTTCGGTCTCAGAGCCCTCTTTCACCCCCATCTTAAAACAACTATGCCTTGAGGCAAAATTTGATCAAGCGACACTATTTAGCAGTGACCAAAATGGGGCTTTAATGAAGAGCTGCACACTTGCGATTGCGAAATCGGGCACTAACAATCTCGAACTGGCCCTCCATCAAGTCCCGACCATTGTCACCTATGGAGTTGGTCCAATGGATCTCTTTATTGTAAAAAATATTTTAAAAATCATCCTCCCCTTCTATTGCATCGTCAACATCATTGCCGGCAAAGAGGTGTTTCCAGAGCTCATCGGCCCCAATTTCACCGAGGAGAGTCTATACACACAGGCGATGCGACTCCTCTCCTCAGAACAGGCGCTAAAAGAATGTAGAGAAAAATGTGCAGAAATCGGTAAAATTCTAGAGAAGAATGTACCAGAAGTAGCTATAGCTAATATTTTAAAAAATGAAAAGCAGCCCATTCAAAATCTACATTGATCGTCTGAAAAATGATGATACCGAAACGATTCATGAAATCGTCGACCCGGATTTTCTTCAAGAGAATGAAAATGAGCCGATCTTTGCTCAAAAAGTGACCGTTTCAGGCCAAGCTTACCTTGCTAATCATCACCTAATTTTAGATCTTAAAATTAAAGCGATTGCCCAGCTTCCTTGCTCCATTTGCAATGAGATAGTGGAAACTCCTATAGAAATCGACGATTTTACCCAAACGGTTGAAATTTCAGAAATCAGGTCTTCTATTTACGATTTTGCCAGTGAAATTCGAGATGCGGTCCTACTCAAACTCCCCCAGTTCATCGAATGCCACCACGGACATTGCCCTCACCGAAAAGAGGTAAATAAATATTTAAAGAAATCAGCTGGGGAAACTTATCACCCGTTTTCTAAACTGAACCTGTCCGAATAAAATTTTCGTCGATTTTCGGGATTATTTTGGCCTATTTTCAATTCAAATTCAGGAGGTAATATCAAGCTCCTCATATGACCCCCTGAATTTGAATTGAAAATAGACTCAAAAGAACCCGAAAATCTACTGAAACTTTTATTCGGACAGGTTCAATATTGTAAAAAAATCCCGATATCATCTATCATTTACCCTATACCTTAAAGGAGTCATTTCAAATGGCAGTACCACGTAATCGTTCGTCTAATAATCGAAAAAATTCACGCCGTGCCCACCATGCAAAAAAGCCAGTGAATGTCAGCAAGTGTTCTAACTGCGGCGGCACACGTCTGCAGCACAAACTTTGCATGCACTGTGGACACTATTCAGGACGCGCCGTGATCAATGCGAAAGCAGAGTGAAGATCTTCATCGCCCGCGCATAGGAATCGATCTCTTAGGATGCGATACTCCGGCAGAAGAGCTTCTGAAAGCGCTCATCGATTTCCCTTTCGAGGGAGCGCATCCCCCTAAATTCACGCTATTTGCAACAGAAGAGGTTTTTTCAAAATTCTCACCCCCATCCGATTTCATTTGCCATGCGGTCAAGGAAGTGATCTCAATGGAAGAGGATCCTCTAGTTGCAGTCCGCCGCAAGAAAGATTCCTCGATTCTGGTCGGAATACAGCAGCTTAAGAAATTTGAACTCGAT
>JAGVJV010000188.1 GCA_020050965.1 Parachlamydiales bacterium | reverse complement strand
TTTTTTCGACTAGATTCTCTCATCCCGCTCCTCCTAAAAAGAAAAAGACTAGTTCTTTGAAACCTCTCTTTCAACCTGGTCTAAAGGCGACGGTTACTCAAAACGATCTCATCTCTCGCTGACTCGGAAAAGGGAATCTATTTGGTAGCTGAACGCGATGGAAAAATCGTTGGTCATGCATTTTTGGAACCATTGCACCTTAAAGCGATCTGCCATGTCGCGGAATTATCAATCGGCGTGCACCATGGCTGGCAAGAGAAGGGGATTGGAACGGCTCTAATGGAAGAGCTGATTGCTTGGGCAAAGCAATCAAAAACGATTGAAAAGATCGAGTTGAATGTGCGGGCATCCAATGACCGTGCAATCGCTCTCTATAAGAAAATGGGATTTATCGAAGAAGGGCGGCTGAAAAACAGAATCAAGATAAATAAAAGCCATTACAGTGATGATATTTTGATGGCCTTAATTGTAAATGAGAAAAGTTAGCAGGTCATATGAATAACAGCATTCATTTTAAAATAATTACTTTCGGTGGCGATGAATACAAAAAGTCTGTTGCCTTGCGTGAGGAGTTACTGCGAAAGCCACCTGGATCATCTTTTGCATCTGAAGGACTAGAACTAAAAGATGACATCCACATAGCAGGTTTTTTAGGGCAGGAATTGTGCGCCACAGTCGTTCTTGTATTAGAAGGCGATGTGCTAAGAATGCAGAGGGTCGCTACCAAAAGTCATCTCCAAAACAAAGGGATTGGTTCGACGTTAATAGCCTTCTGCGAAGAATATGCACAAAAACATGGATACAAATCGATCTATTGTCACGCCAAAGGGACTGCCATCCCTTTCTATCTAAAAAATAAATATGTCGCAGAGGGCGAGCCTTTTGAGGAATATGGCATTTCTCATCAAAAAATGCGAAAAAATCTGCGATAATGAGAAGCAAGAATATGACTGAAAAAAATGACTGCTCTCATCGAAGAGTTAAATGATCAGACGCTTTCTGAAAAAGCTCAGCTTAATTGCGCTTTTATCAGGAGTTCATCGTGTAAAAAAACAGGAGACCCGTCTTATATGAAGCGATTTGCATATACCTTTTCCCTTATTATCAGTATTTTATGTGTTCTTTGTTGCAGCTCCAAGGCAGAAGCGGGGGATTTCGAGATTCCACCCTCTATTCGCTTTACTTTGGATCGCGAACCCTCCACATCACCTATTATCTATTACTTTAGTAAGCCAGATCTCATCGATACCTCTTATCCGATCCTCATCATCTGCGATGGCTCTTTAAGCAAAGGAAATTTGACTAGCGTCCTTTTCATGCGCCAACACCCAGCACTTGCCTCAAAGGTTGAACCATTGAACATCGGATGCTTGACGATTGAAAAGTGGGGAATTGACGGCAATGAATCTAACGAGGAAGAATTTTGGCAGCATTATACCCGTTCGCAGAGGCTCACTGATCACTTGCACGTCATTCATCACCTACAAGAGCATCCCCCCGTTGGTTGGAATGGAAAGATTCTTCTCCTAGGTGCATCCGAAGGCGGACCGATCGTCACAGATCTATCGATTCTTTGCCCAGATGTCATTGCCACGATCGTTTGGTCTGGAGCAGGGGATTGGCCTTGGGCAGATGAACTGTGGCAGTTTATGGAAAACTTGAAACAAGATCCGCTTTGGAGTGAGATGCAGCCTCCTCTCGAGCCCTCAAATACCCCTTTTCCAGAAACGCGCGAAGAATTCGATGTTCTGGTCGAGTATATCAAAGCTCACCCAACAACGGATCAGAGAATGTGCGGGATGACTTATCTTTATTTAGCCGATGCATTTCAATGGTCCTTTGTTGACTATGGAAAAATTCATGCTCCCTTTTTAGTTGTGACAGGAACAGAGGATAGTATCATCGCCTCTTCCGATCTATTTGTTCAAAAGGCACAGAATGTTGGAGCACCGATTACCTATTTTCGCATTGATGGCATGGATCACTACGTAAGGAAACGACCGGATGTCATAGATCGATCCTTTGAATGGCTCGGAAACATTCTAAAAAATGAGATCTCTCTAAAGGAAATTAAAAATTAATATGTACATTAAAATAAATCTAACTACAGTTTTTTCCTTTATACTTTTTATGACTGTACTCTTTATAGGCAGCAAGATTGAAGCCGTCGATAAGGAAAAATCTGTCAGTCCAGTCAGCTCAATAGTTCTGAAAGAGGTAGTTGATATTCTATCTAACCGTTTCAATACACAAATCCAAGTTGGGTCAATTATTCAATTGAGTGAGCAAGAAAGACGAAATTTAATTTTAAGAATCAATATTCAAAATCCGTCTGCTGGAGTTCCAAAGAGTGTAATTCTAAAGCAGACGCTTCCCGCAAAGCCCTCTGATGATCCGAATAAAATTTCTGACCGATTTGCGAGAGACTGGAGCGGACTTGAATTCTTAAGCACTCTAAAAACCGGTGCACCTCCTGTTCCAAAATTTTACGGAGGCAGTCTCGAACATAGATTTATTTTAATCGAGGATTTAGGAGAAAGCCATC
>JAGVJV010000181.1 GCA_020050965.1 Parachlamydiales bacterium | reverse complement strand
TTTGCAAAAGTCTCCCAATGAATTGGAGTACCAAAGACGCAGACGGTGCGCCCAAATACTCTGGGGAATTTGCGCTCTCGGCCCCAAATCTCATAGGCACCTTGGATATAGGTAGGGATAATGGCTGCCTTGGAGCGCATGGCGAGCATCCCGATACCAGGTTTAATCTCCCCTAACTCCCCATCTGTCCTCTCACCCTCAGGAAATAAGATCAGCTGCTTCCCCTCTTTTAAGACCGAAATAATTGTCTTAAAAATCAAAATATCGGTTACATCGCCTGAGACTGGATGGGCATTGAGGGCACGGATAAACGGACCGAAGAGAAAGGGTTTGAAAAGGCTTTCACGCGCAAGAAAATGGACCTCTTCGGGCCAAGAGATTGATGCAATTGGGGGATCTAAATAGGAAGTGTGGTTGGGGGCGATGATAGCAGACCCGCGGATGAAATGTTCCATCCCATAGACCCTGTGACGATAAAAGAGACGAAACGCTGTCCATGCAAGACAGAGGACCATGCGGTAGAGGGGGCGCATTGTTTTAGAATGAAGCCATCCTGGAAGCAGTTTTTCTGACTTTTGATGGTGATACTGAAGAATTTTTTCGACGACTTCATCAATTCCGATATGGGAAGTGTCGATTTTCAGGGCCCCTTTGGGACAGGTAAGGGGAGCAATTTTTCTGCTCGAATCATAAGCATCTCGCCGCAGCAGCTCTTGCTCCATTTTCTTCTCGTCAAAAGCAGAGGCATCGTGCGGGTGCTTCTCTTTCATCTCTTTCAATCGCCGCTGTGCCCGCACTTCCGGTGAGGCGTCGAGAAAGATTTTTACCTCGGCATTCGGGAAAACCACCGAGCCCATATCGCGCCCTTCGAAAACGGCTCCCTGCTTCTCCGCATAGGCGCGCTGCATTTTCCAAAGGGCCTCGCGCACATTTGGCATGGCTGAGACTTCAGAAACATGCTGGTTGATGATTTGTGTCCGTATACCATCAGTCACATCTGTCTCGTGGACAAAGTAGTGTTTTTTTCCTTCGAACATCCGAATATCGAAGATAAATCTTTCGAGTTCGATTTCGATTCTTCTCTGGTCATTGAAAGAGATCTCTTTACTGAGCAGGAGCCAAGTAAACGCTCGATACATCGCTCCCGTATCGAAGTATATCATTCCGAGCCGATCGGCAACGCGCTGAGCAACGGTGCTTTTGCCTGTTCCAGATGGGCCGTCGATCGTAATAATCATGTATTAGAATACCATCTTAAATAAAAATAGACGATCGGTGCGGTGAAGATGAGCGAATCAATCATATCGAGAATTCCACCAAGGCCGGGCAGCGTGCTGCTATCTTTCACTGCTGCATCGCGCTTTAATAGGGATTCTGCTAAGTCGCCAATTTGGCCGAAAATGCCGATCAAAAAGCCAAGAACAAGCGCATCGAAGTATTTTAATGGGAAGGAATCGCCTGCGAACATTTTTCCCAAATAGACCATCAAAAGGCTGAGGGCAACTGTACATACTAATCCACCAATTGCCCCTTCGACTGTTTTGTGAGGGCTTAAGACAGGAGCAAGCCGATGTTTACCCCATCCCCGGCCGACAAAGTAGGCGCCAATGTCGGTGATTTTGGTGACAAAAATGAGATAGAGGAGCCACCATCTTCCATCTTCGACAGTTGAAGAGGCGATCGGATATAGGATCGCCAGCATATAGCTGAGCGGAATGGCGATATAGGCCACACCAAAGAATTCAACTGCCACATTGAGAAGGGCCTCATCGGACCTGCGGAAGCGATTTAAAAAAAAGAGCCCTACTCCGACAGCGACGACAAAGACCGGAAGTTCGGGAGAGTGGATCCATTTGTGGGCGATAAAGAAGGCAATCACCTCACAGACACCGACACCCATCATCAAATAGACAGCCGGCTGTACCCCTTTAGAGTTAGCGAGTTTGGCATATTCCCAAATACCCAGAGCAACAACGGCTGAAACTAAGGCGACGATCACGATGCTTACGATCGGGTTTGCCGCAAAGATAATAAGGAAGATAGTAATAGTTAAAGCAGCAATTGCCATTGAAGCTCTTTTACTTAAATCTGCAAAATTGGCTTTCATTTTCCCAGCCTTAGTTCACGCTTTTGATATTCGTGGATAGCAGCTAAAAGATCTTTTCCAGTGAAATCAGGCCAAAGAACATCTGTGACCATCACCTCTGAATATGAGATCTGCCAAAGCAAAAAATTGCTAATCCGCCTCTCCCCACTTGTCCGAATGAGGAGGTCAGGGTCTTTCCATTTCGCTGTATCCAAATAACTCGAAATGAGATCCTCTGATAATTCTTCTTTTGAAATTTTTTTGGCAAGACAATCTTCAATCATCGCACCAAAAGCTCTCTTTAACTCATCGCGCGCTCCATAGTTAAGTGCTATGACAAGATCCAGCTTCGTTCCCCCTTTTGTCGCTTCAATTGTCTCTTCAAAAACTTGGACAACATCTTTGGGAACTCTCGAAATATCTCCGATCATATTGAGCCGGACCCCATCTTCGATCATCAAATCACGCTGCTTGATGAGATAGCTTTTAAACAAATGCATCAGCGCTTTCACTTCCATCTCAGAGCGCTTCCAATTCTCTGTTGAAAAAGCGTAAACCGTTAACACCTTAATCCCATATCCAGAAGCAGCTCGCACGATCTCGGTCAAAGTTTCAGCCCCCCGCAGATGGCCGGCTGAAGCTGGCAGCCCTCGCTTCTTCGCCCAACGTCTATTCCCATCCATAATGATCGCAACATGCTCAGGAACCAGACGAGGAGCAGGAATGACTGGAACGCTAATGCGCCCCTCCTGGACAGTCATCATAGATACTCCTCATCGACAACAATTGTCTCTTCACGACTTGGGCCCACCGATACCATCGCAATCGAAACGTTGCAATAATCTTCAATGAACTCAATGTATTTTCGGGCATTTTTGGGAAGCTCCCGAATCCTTGTCGCTTTCCTAGTCGATGTTTGCCAGCCTGGCAACGTCTCAAAAATGGGTTCCACTCTCTCAAGATCTTCAATCAACGGAGGGGGGCGATCGATTTGCTCACCATCGAGCATATAGCCTGTGCACAAATGAATCTCATCAAACTTGTCTAAAACATCTAACTTCGTCAGCACCAAGCGATCGACACCATTGAGCTCGATTCCGCATCGACCTTGCACCAGATCGAGCCAGCCGATTCGGCGCGGTCGCCCGGTCGTCGTCCCCACCTCTCTAAAGTCCTCGGCTCCACGAAAATCCTCCATCACATCGGGCGTGACAGCCGTTGGCAAAGGGCCGCTTCCCACCCGCGTCGTATAGGCTTTAAGCACCCCATAGACAGCATCGATCATCAGCGGCCCAACCCCAGCGCCTGCAATGACACCCGCCGCAATCGTAAGCGACGAGGTGACAAAAGGATAGGTCCCGAGCACTCCATCTAAGAAAGTGCCATGCGCGCCTTCAAAAAGAACCGTCTCATCCCGAAATAGCGCTGCACGAATTCTCCCTTCTGCATCGCTGACAAAGGGGCGGAGCCGATCCCCATAAGCACAATATTCATCAAAAACAGCATCCAGATCGATCGGCTTTTGCCCAAATATACCCACAAACTCCAGATTTTTTTGAGCGATCAAAGCCTCCAATCTTTTCTTGAACACTTCAGGCTTCATCAGCTCGGCAACTCTAACACCGATCCTCGCAGCTCGGTCGCTGGCGCAAGGGCCGATCCCCCGCCTGGTCGTTCCGATCGCCGCATCCCCCTTGCTTTCCTCGTATAGTCGATCCATTTCTCTGTGGAATGGGAAAATAAGATGGGCACTCGGAGACAAGTGTAGCCGTCCCGCTAGAGAAATTCCCTGGGATTCAAGTTTTTCGATTTCTTGGATGAGGACCTTTGGGTCAATCAGACAACCACTGCAAATATAAGCTTCAGCCTGTGGGTGCAATATCCCAGAAGGAACCAAATGAAGGGCAATTTCCTTCCCCTTAGTTTTAACCGTATGGCCGGCGTTATT